>NZ_JANLVV010000276.1:0-9176 GCF_031364185.1 Salinibacterium sp.
GCCCCTGGGTTTAATCGGTGTGCACGAACCGGTCAGCGCGGCACGGATCGCGCTCTCCGCCACCGACGCCCTGCTGGTCACCGACGGCGGCAAGCCCGGCGCCGTGCTGACCCGACACGACCTGCTGACTTTCTTCAGCGCCTGATCATCAGAAGGAACCACTGTGAACGACGAGCACGCCTTCTCCACCCGAGCCATTCATGCCGGGCAGGAGTTTGATCCGACCACTGGCGCCGTGGTGCCGCCGATCTATATGACGTCGACCTTTGTGCAGGATGGCATCGGCGGTTTCCGCGGAGGCTACGAGTACGCTCGCGGTGGTAATCCCACCCGCGACTCGCTGCAGGCTCTCCTGGCCTCGCTCGAGGGTGGCGCGCACGCCTATAGTTTTGCGTCCGGACTCGCCGCAGAAGACACGCTGCTGCGCGCGGCGCTCGCTCCGGGCGACCACATCATGATGGGTAACGATGTCTACGGAGGCACCCACCGACTCGTCAATCGTGTGCACGTGCCATGGGGCGTCACGCTCTCGACGGTCGACATGAGCGATGTGGATGCGGTGCGCGCCACCATCCGACCCGGGACGACAAAGGTGCTCTGGGTCGAGACCCCCAGCAACCCCCTCATGAAGATCAGCGACATTGCGGCGCTCGCCGGCATTGCCCACGAGCACGACGTACTCGTCGTCGTCGACAACACCTTCGCCTCGCCCTACCTGCAGCAACCGCTCTCTCTGGGAGCCGATGTGGTCATGCACTCGACGACAAAGTACATCGGTGGCCATTCCGACGTGCTCGGCGGGGCGCTCGTCCTGAACGACGACGCGCTAGCCGAGAAGGTCGGATTCCTGCAGTTTGCGGTCGGTGCCGTATCCAGTCCCATGGATGCCTGGCTCACCGTCAGGGGCATCAAGACGCTCGCGGTGCGTGCCGAACGGCATTCGTCGAATGCCCTCGCCATCGCGAGCGCGTTGGTGGGGCATCCACAGCTCGACGCTGTGTACTACCCCGGACTCGACACTCATCCAGGCCACGATATAGCCGCGAAGCAGATGCGCGCCTTCGGTGGGATGCTGTCTGTGGCCGTCAGCGCGGGAGCCGCAGCGGCTCGCACCTTCGCGGAGTCGACCACTCTGTTCCAGCTGGCCGAGTCGCTCGGTGGCGTCGAATCGCTGGTCTGCTATCCCTCCATGATGACCCATGCCTCCGTGCGGGGAACCGAGCTCGAAGTGCCCGAGAACGTGGTGCGACTGTCGGTCGGGATCGAGGATGTCGACGACCTGTTGGCTGACGTTCTTCAGGCGCTCGAGCGCTTCTAGCGGCGCGGGGCTACCAATTACACTCACGGCGGTTCGGCGCAATAGGAGAGTTGGCGGCAACCACAGCCGTGATGGCGGTTTATCGCTAGACCGCAGCGAACCGTCGCTGGCAGGGTGATGACATGACCACCACGGGCGAGCATTCCGGCACCGCCACGACGGGGCGGCTCGGCCTCGGCTCGGCCTCCGCGTTGTATATCGCCGCGGTTCTGGGAACGGGAATCCTCGCCCTTCCCGGGCTCGCTGCCGATGCCGCGGGGCCAGCGTCGATTGTCGCCGTGTTTGCCGTGCTGCTGCTGTCCATTCCTCTCGCCGGTACCTTCGCGGCGCTGGCGGCACGGTTTCCCGACGCCGGGGGAGTCGCCACTTTTGTGCGCCTCGCGCTCGGGCCGACGGCCGCGCGAATGAGCGGATACTGGTTTTTCTTTGGCGTCAGCTTCGGCGCCCCGGTCGTCGCCATCCTCGGGGGTGAGTACATCGTCGCGGCCCTGGGGATGTCGCGAGCATTCGTGCCGATCGCTGGTCTCACGTTTCTCGTCGTGCCGCTCGTAGTCAACCTGGTCGGCCTGCGCCTGACCGGTCGCATCCAACTCGTTCTGACGGCCCTGCTGCTGGTTGTCGTCGTGGGAGTGGTGGCTGTGTCGGTGCCCGCGATCGAGCCCGCGCGCTTCACTCCGTTCCTGCCTCATGGTTGGGCCGGGGTGGGGCTTGCGATCAGTCTGTTCGTCTGGGCGTTCGCCGGCTGGGAGGCCGTCACCCACATCGCTGGGGAGTTCCGCAACCCTCGTCGGGTCATCCCGATCGCCACCGCGATTGCCGTTGTGGTGGTGGGCGTGTCATACCTGGCGCTGCAGGTCGTGACGGTCGGAGTTCGCACCGAGACACGGGCCGGCAGCAACGTACCGCTCATCGATCTGGTCGCTGTATCAGCGCCGGGGGTCGGGCCGGTTGTTGTCGCGATCATTGCGGCCGTGGTGGCGGTCGGGGTGCTGAACGCCTACATTCCGGCCTTCTCGAACCTCGCGGCATCCCTCGCGCGAGACGGCCACCTTCCTCGCTGGTTTGCGACCGGGGCAGAGCCAGGCGCCGTGCCTCGCAGAGCGCTGGCGCTCTGGGCGGTAATCGCGCTGTGCTACTTTTCGATCGCCGTCGTCACCGGGCTCACGCTAGAGCCGTTCATCCTGATTCACACCAGTTCGATGGTGGCGGTGTATGCCCTGGGGATGGTGGCAGCGGTGCGGCTTCTCCAGCGATTTACCGTCGGGTGGTGGATGGCGATAATCTCGGTTGTGCTGGTCGCGGGCCTCCTGGTGCTCGCCGGCAGCCACCTGGTTATTCCCGCGGCGCTGGCCGTCGGTGCCGTCATCGTCACCATCGTCAAACGAAGGATCGCTCGTGCCTGAACCGCGCCGTGTTGTTGATCTGAGTCATGCTATCAGGGCGGGGCTGGTCACCTATCCCGGGCTGCCCGCACCGGTCGTCACCTCCCACCTGACTCGCGAGGCATCGCGATCGCACTACGCGCCAGGCACCGAGTTCGCGATGGACATCGTCACCATGATCGGCAACACCGGAACCTATCTCGACAGCCCATACCATCGGTACGATGGCGGCACCGATCTCGCTGGCCTCGACCTGGCCACGCTCGTCGACCTCCGTGCCGAGGTCTTCCACGTTCAGGATGCGAGGGAGCGGGGCATCCCGGCCAGCGTTTTTTTCGACCGCGATATTCGGGATGCCGCCGTGCTGGTGCACTCCGGATGGGATCGGCATTTCGGCACCCCCGCCTATTCCACCGGAGCCCCGTTTCTCGGCGAGGACGCGACAGACTACCTCGTCGAGCAGGGCGCGCTGCTGGTCGGGATCGATTCACTCAACGTCGATGACACCGAGTCGGGGGGCGCGCGGCCGGCCCATTCCGGACTGCTGGCGGCGGGCATCCACGTCGTCGAACATCTGACGCGACTGGGGGAGCTGCCGGAGTCTGGCGCGCGGTTCACGGCGGCGCCACCGGCCTTCGAGGGGTTCGGAACCTTCCCCGTTCGTGCGTACGCCATCGTCGGCTGACCCGGACTGCTGTTCAGGCCCGACCCGACGCCGCCCGTGATCTCCGCGACAGCGAGTCGATGACGACGGCGAGCAGAAGCACCGCCCCGGTGACAACGTAGCGAATCGATGAGTCGAGGTTGAGCAGGGTCAGGCCCGAGGTAATCGACATGATCACGAAAATTCCCAACACGGCCGAGAAGGCGGAGCCACGCCCTCCGAACAGGCTCGTCCCGCCGATCACCGCCGCCGCGATGGCGTTGAGATTCACGTCGCCCCCACCGCTGCCCTGGTTGGCCGCGGCCAGGCGACCGGCCGCAAAGAGCCCACCGAGCGCCGCGAACGACGAGCACAGCACGAACACCGAGACATAGACCCGATTGACCCGGATCCCGGCCCTCCGCGCCGCCTCCACGTTGCCGCCGACCGCAAACACCGAGCGCCCCCACCGGGTGCGGGTGAGAAGGAGGTGCGTCATGACAACGAGCACCAGGAACACGGCGAACATCGCGCCGACACCCCGCGTGAGGTTGAGGTACCAGGCAGCCACGGCCAGAAGTGCAAGCAGCCCGGCGCTCCGAGCCGCGATCATGGGGATGGATGTCGCGGACAGTCCTGCCTCGCTGCGCCGCCGTGACTGGGCCAGCTGGTTGCCGCCGAACAATCCCACGGAAGCGGCAACGAGCAGGTAGGAGGCCCATTCCGGTAGGAACCACTGCTGGCCGAACTGCACGATGGGGGAGTCGAACGGGATATTGATCGAGCCGGTCTTGCCCAGCACGAAGAGCTGCAACCCGAGAAATCCCAGTAGACCAGCGAGGGTGATGACGAAGCTCGGAACGCCGAAGAGGGTGCGCAACATCCCGAAGAACAGGCCTATGACGGCGCCGGCTGCCAAGGCGGCCAGCAGCACCAGCGGCAGCGGCAAGCCCAGCTGCACGAATCCGACGGCCAGGATCGCCGCAGACAGTCCGCTCACCGAGCCCACCGAGAGATCGATCTCCCCGAGCAACAGCACCAGCACGATACCAATCGAGATCGTGCCGACGGCCGCGCACTGCATCGTCAGGTTGACGAGGTTGGTACTTGACAGGAAATTGGGATTGAGGAGCTGGAATATGCCCGCAATGACCAGAAGCCCCACAATGACGGGGAACGATCCGAGGTCACCGCCGCGCAGCCTCCCGAAAAAGTTTCGAACCGCGCCACGGAGGCCCGCGTACTGCTGGAGGCGATCATCCGGATTCTCGACCTGAATGACCCTGGATTCGGTGCTCATCTGCGATCCGTTCGTGGCTGCTGGGCGCTTCGCCGGGTGACGGAATTGTCGCTGGCGCCGGTGATCGCGGCAATGATCATTTCGCTCGTGACATCGGCAACCCTGAAGTCGCCGTTGTTGCGCCCCAGCCGCAGCACCACAATGCGGTCTGCGACGGCCTGGACGTCGGCAATGTTGTGACTGATCAGGATGACGCCGAGTCCGCGCTCGCGCAGCCGTTCGATGAGGTTGAGTACCTCGGCGGTCTGGGCGACACCGAGCGCGGCCGTGGGCTCATCGAGAATGACCACGTCCGGGCTGCCGATCAGCGAGCGGGCGATCGCGACCGTTTGCCGCTGCCCACCAGAGAGGGCCGCCACCGGAATCCGCACGGAGGGGATGCGCGCGCTGAGTTCCCGGAGCAGGGTCCATGAGCGCTGCTCCATCTCGACCTCGTCGAGCGCTCCCCCCTTGCGCAGCTCGCGGCCGAGCCACAGGTTGGACACTACGTCGAGGTTGTCGCACAGCGAGAGATCCTGGTACACCGTCGCGATGCCGAGGTCACGGGAATCGGCCGGCGTGGGGATCGTCGTCGTGACGTCGCCGAAGGAGATGGTGCCGTCGTCTGGTGGATGAACGCCCGCAAGAATCTTCACGAGTGTGGACTTGCCGGCGCCGTTGTCCCCGACGATCGCGACCACCTCTCCCGCGTAGACGTCGAGATCCACACCGGTGAGGGCGCGAACCGCACCGAACCGTTTCGTGATTCCCCGCAGCGATAGCAGGCGCTCGGTTGTGCTCCGTTTCGCGGCGGTGGGCAGGTAGGTCATTCGTCTTTCCCCTGTATCCCGTCAGCGGATTCCCGCCGCGGCGCAGGCCGCGGCGTATTCGTCCGTGCAGATCTGGGCGACGGTGTAGATCCCGTCTGCGACAACGGTATCCATGATCGTGTCCCTGGTCACCACGACCGCGCTCAGCAGGGTAGTCGGAGTTCCCCCGGTCACGTTCTCGCTGGCGACCGGTCTACGGTTTGCCAGAGCAACGGCGGCCTCAGCCGCGAGCCCGGCTTCGAGTTTGATCGCTTTATAGATGGTCATGTACTGGTCACCGGAGACGATTCGCTGGATTCCGGCCAGCTCGGCGTCCTGCCCCGTGACGAGGGGGAGCGGCGTGACATTGGCCGCCTTCAGCGCCGCGATTACGCCTCCGGCTGTGCCATCATTGGCGGCATATACCGCCGCAATGGAGCCGGAATATTGGGTTATTTGACCGGTCACCCACTCCTGCGCCTTGTCTGGGCTCCAATCAGGGGTGTCGAAATCGGCGAGTATCTCGAAGCCGCTGCTTCCGATGACGCTCAGCGCACCGCGCTTGAACAGAGCCGCGTTTCCATCCGTCGGGGCGCCATTCACCATCAGGATTCCGCCCCGCGCGTCGTCCGCCACCAACCTATCGACCAGTGCCCGGCCCTGCAGCACGCCCACGTTCTCATTGTCGAATGAGACGTGGAACGCGAGAGTACCCCCGTCGATAAGGCGGTCGTACGCGATGACGGGAACGCCTTGCGCGTTGGCCGCCGCGACGATGGTGACTGCTGCCGCCGAATCCACCGGGTCGAGCACGATGACCTTTACCCCTGATGCCAAGGCGGCTTCGGCCTGCGACTGCTGCTTCGCGGCATCCTGGTCAGCATTCGAGTACAGCACCTCGTAGTCCCCCAGTTCGGCGATCCGCTCCTCGAAGAACGGCCGATCAAACGCCTCGTAGCGAGCTGTCTTGGACTCCGGAAGCAGAAGAGCGATCTTCACGACGCCGGGGTCGGGTGCCGAGCATCCGACCAGTGCTCCGGATGCCACGACGATGCCCGCAAGGAGCGTCGCCGCCATTCTCTGCACGCGTGGTTTCCGCGTGGCTTCTCGCCTCGACCGGGTCGTGTCTCTCACCGTGACCGCCTCCCATGGTCGCTCGAGTGTTGGTGCCATCGTGGATGTGTCACCGCAGCGACGCTCGGACTTCTGCCTCCAGGGCGACGTTTTCGATCGCCAGGGCCAGACAACCGAGCACCTCGGCACGATCACCCAACTCACCCGGCACCACCTCGGACACCCCGAGCGATCCCGCCAATGCCGACCGCTCAAGAGCGTGCCGTAATGGGGCCAGGAGCATCTCCCCTGCCTGCGCGAGCTCTCCGCCGATCACGAGCAACTCGGGGTCGAACAGGTTGCATAGGCTCGCCGCCGCGATCCCGATGTGTCGCCCCGCGTCGGCGATCACGCGCCGTGCACTGGCGTCTCCGGACTCCGCGCGCACCAGCAGATCACGGATCCGCTGCATGCCGGGGTCGTCCCTGAAGAGTTCGAGCAGTGCGGGCCCGCCGGCAAGCGTGTCGAGACATCCCCGGCTGCCGCAGCGGCAGATGGGACCGTTCTCGTCGATGGTGACGTGGCCGATCTGGCCGGCCTTGCCCGTGACCCCACGGTAGATCGCACCGTTAATGACGAGGCCGGCGCTGATCCCATGGCTTACCCGGATGTAGGCGGCACCGCGAGTGCCTCTCGCCGCGCCGAATCGGGCCTCGGCGAGTCCACCCAGGTTTGCCTCGTTGTCCACGAAAACGGGAACCTCGATGCGGTCTCCCATGACTTGTGCGACCGGGACTCCTTCCCAGCCCTTGAGCAGGCCCGAGGTGGCGATCATGCCACTCACTGAATCGACCGGGGCGGGAAGGGCGATCCCCACCGAGAGGAGGTCGGAAAAGCTCGCGTCGACTGATTCGAGCATGTCGCTGAGCAGCAGGGTCGCCCTGTCCAACTCGCGATCATGCCTGTGGTCGAGCGCGAGTGGCACATGATTCTCCGCAACGACGGTGCGCCCGACGTCGGAGATCGCCACCCGAAGGTGCCTGCTGGAGAAATGCAGTCCGGCGACGAGACCCAGCTCCCGTGCGAGCGTGACTTCGGTGGCTCGTTTGCCACTGCGGGACGTTATGGACGTATTGAGCACGCCGGATGCCGAAAGTTCCTTGACGATATTCGACACGGTCGCGGGGGACAGGCCGGTTGATCCGGCCAGCTCTATCTGGGTGAGATGGCCGTGATGCTTGAGAGAATCAACAATCCGGGCGCGGTTTGCTTCCCTCAGGGACGTCTGGGAGCCGGGGGTTGAGGTTCGGCTCACGAGCAACACGATACTCCGCGGAAGGCAGGTTGGTTACTTCAACCTGTGTACATGAGCCACCGGACGGTGCCGAGACGATCCTGAGGTTGTTTTTAGCGGTAGAACGGGACTCCTGCGCAGAGCTGGGGTGGATATGCCGAGTAGTTACCGAAGTGTTACCGCTAAATCTCTTCTCGTTGTTCCTTCAAGCAGTGAACTAATGCAGAATCAACATGCCACTGCTCAATGCGGACAGTGGTACTCGAGGAGTTTCACCTCACACCACAGAGAAAGGGAGTGACGTGAAGAATTCTTCATTGATCTCAATCGCCGTTGTGGCCACCGCTTCGGCACTCATGCTGTCCGGTTGTACGGCTGCACCCGCGACCGACGGGACCACAGCTTCGACCCGCGCCTGCATCATCCTTCCGGATTCCGCTTCTTCGCCACGCTGGGAAGGTGGCGACCGCCCCGCACTCGAAAAGGCTGTCACCGACGCAGGCTTCGAAGCGGACATTCAGAACGCCCAGGGTGACACTTCCAAGTACGCGACCATCGCCGACCAGCAGCTCAGCAAGGGCTGCGGCGTCATGATCCTGGTCGACTACCAGGGCGCAGGAATCCAGGTTGCCGCCAACGCGAAGAAGCAGGGCATCCCGGTCATCGCCTACGACCGCCCGATTGAGGGAGCCGACTACTACGTTTCCTTCGACAACGAGAAGGTCGGCGGGCTCATGGGCCAGTCAATCCTCGACGGTCTCAAGGCCGCAGGCAAAGACCCGGCAACGGCCAAGGTCGTCTACGTCGGTGGAGACCCCACAGACGGCAACGCCGCGTTCTTCCACGACGGTGCTGACGCCGTTATGGGTGCCGCCGGAATCAAGCCAGCATTCGAGACGTCCGGCTCGTGGGATCCGGCCGTTGCCGGAACCGACTTCGAGCAGGCCTACACGACCCTGCAGGGCAGTGTCGACGCAGTATGGGTCGCCAACGACTCCAACGCAGCAGCCGTGATCGCTGTGCTGGACAAGAACGGCAAGGTGCTCCCGACCTCCGGTCAGGACGCCTCCATCGCTGGCCTGCAGAACGTTCTGCTCGGCAAGCAGGTTGCCACCGTCTACAAGCCGTTCACCCTCGAGGCTGAGGCAGCGTCGACCCTGGCCATCGCCCTCCTCAAGGGCGAGACCCCCAAGGCAGACAAGAAGCTCGCCGATGGCACCCCGTTCATCGCGGTGACCCCGGTTCTTGTCGGTCCTGACAAGGTGCAGGTTGTGGTGGATGCAGGAGACGCCAAGGCGTCAGAGATCTGCACCCCGGCACTGGCTGACGCATGCGCGAAGTACGGCGTCAAATAGTAGCTCCTCAGTAAGTAGCTAATCAGTATCGGAGGGCTTCGCC
>NZ_JANLVV010000349.1:0-2914 GCF_031364185.1 Salinibacterium sp.
GTGCGGTACGGCACCGGTATCTGCTCGAGCCCGGCTGTCTGGGGGTGTGCGTCGAGCATGGCATCGAGCGCGGCGAGCACACGGTGCTGCTCGGCAGCATCCTGAATGATGAAATGGCTTCGGGATGCGACGAGCGCACGAAGCTCGGGTCTCGTTAGCGCACACTGCCAGTCGAGCTCGAGAAACTCCGTGGCACCGAAGGGCTCCGGAAGGGTCGGAGGATGGGCGAGGATACCTTCCGGTGAGGCCTCGTTGATGATCTCCGCCATGCGCGCCACCCAGTCCACACGATCGTCGCGCGAATTCCAGACGATGCCGACCGTGCCGCCGGGGCGCAGCACCCGGGCGAGTTCGTGTGCCGCGGTCGTGGCCTCCACCCAGTGCCAGGCCTGCGCACATACTGCCGCGTCGAAGGAGTCATCTGGCAACGGGAGATTCTCGGCCGAGGCAACGACAGTTTCTGCGGACGGCAGCATTAGCGAAAGTTGATCGAGCATTCGGACCGACGGATCGACCGCGACCAACCTTGACACCCGGTCGGAGAAGAGGCGGCTGAACTTTCCGGTGCCAGCACCCAGGTCGAGAACCTCGCGGGGGTTGCCCGGCAGAAGCCAGTCAACGGCCTCCGCTGGATACGAAGGCCTGGCGCGCTCATACAACTCGGCCGCGCTGTCGAACGATGCTGCGTGCTGCGCAGCATTCGATGTGGTCATTCGAGTGGGGGATTCGGAGCACATTGTCGTCACGCCTGAGGAGCCACCACGGGCGCCAGCCGGAGCCGCTCGATCGGCGGCGCCGTCACCTGTATCCGGTTTCGCCGCGCCCACAGGATGCTGATACCCGCGCCGACCAGGCACACGGCCATTGGCACCAGCATGAACGGCCCACCCGTGCCCGCGCTGCGGTCGATTCCCTGCTCGAGCTGGCCCAGCAGCACCGCTGGAAGAAAAATGAGCACGTTGTTGGTGGCGTGCATCAGCACCGGTGCCTCAAGCCCGCCCGTGCCGCGAGCGGCGATCGACATGGATGCTCCGAACACGAAGTAGTACGCGATCAACCACGGGTCGCCCGCGAGGTGTGCCAGCGCAAACAGGCTCGAGGCGATGAGTGTCGACACCACGAACGCGGCGACCGGATTTCGGAACCACGAACCCGCTGAGCGCTGGATGAGCCCGCGCGCGCCGAACTCCTCCCCTGCCGCCTGCAGCGGCGTGGTGAGGATCACAATCGCGATGAGGGCCAGCGCCACGCCGTCGATCTGCACGTCCGCACCGGGATCGAGCAGGAAGCCGAGCCCCAGGTAGACGACCCACACGGGCACGATGACGAGCGCGAGGCGACCCATCCACCTCCAGCGGAAGCGACCGGCAACCGAGGCCAGCGTGCCAACTTTCGCGCCGAACAGCCATCGTTGCAGTCCCATCGCGAGGGGGATCAGCAGGGCGAGGGAGATGTTGGTGGAGAGCAGGATGCCGGGGGTGATCGGAACGACACCACTGGCAAGTTCGTCAAGAGTAAGAGCGCCCCGGGCCACCTCGATCAGGATTCCCACCCCGCCGATCACGATCTGCAGCAGCAGGAACCCAACGACGAGCAGCACGATCGCGATCACACCGCGCCAGGCACCGGGTATTTCGCTCAGCGCGCGGTCGTAGGTGACGGGCACGGTCGGCCCGCTCGGCTCGGGGGCACTCACAGGTTCGGGCAGGTACGCCGGCTCGGTCATACTCCCACGGTACCCGGGCTTGTTGATATTGAAATCCCTCTGCGGCAAGAACA
Source organism: Salinibacterium sp. (assembly GCF_031364185.1). Taxonomy (NCBI): domain Bacteria; kingdom Bacillati; phylum Actinomycetota; class Actinomycetes; order Micrococcales; family Microbacteriaceae; genus Salinibacterium; species Salinibacterium sp. The sequence goes on from NZ_JANLVV010000349.1 coordinate 1,780, forward strand.
AACGCTCCGCCACGTGACGGAAGCCCCCGCCACGGCGTGGGCGCCGATGCCGTGTCCGAGGCCCGTGCGACCATCATCACGTGCCCCTGGATTTCACCGCGATCGACTTCGAGACAGCAAACGGATCGGCGGCGAGCGCCTGCTCGGTCGGCATGGCAAAGGTTCGGGATGGCCGTGTGGTCGACACCGCATACTGGCTGATTCGCCCGCCGCTGGGGCACGACGATTTTCTCGAATGTAATGTGCGCATCCACGGCATCATGGCGGTGGATGTCGCTGACGCCGCCCTCTGGAGCGAACAGCTGCCGGGCCTGCTGTCCTTCGTCTCCGGCGATACTCTCGTCGCCCACAACGCCGGGTTCGACATGGGAGTCATCGCCGCATCCTGTGCCGCGTCGTACCTGCCCTCCCCCACGCTCGACTACCTCTGCAGCCTGCAGGTCGCCCGAAAGACATACCACCTCAACTCGTACCGGCTGCCGGTTGCGGCGATGGCCGCGGGCTTCGAAGACTTCGAGCATCACAATGCGCTGGCAGACTCCCTGGCCTGCGCCGCGATCATCGTGCACGCCGCAGCTCGGCACGGGGCATCCACCCTCGAAGAGTTGAGCGCCGCCGCCGGCGCGCCCATCAAGCGCCTGGGCGCCAGCCTCAGTTCTGCGGAAACCCCAGGTTGATGCCACCGTGCGACGGGTCGAGCCAGCGGCTGGTGATCGCCTTCTCGCGGGTGTAGAAGTGCACGGCCTGCGCGCCGTACGCCTTGGTGTCGCCGAAGAGCGAATCCTTCCAGCCACCGAAGGAGTAGTAGCCCACCGGCACCGGAATGGGCACGTTGATTCCCACCATTCCGACCTGCACCTCACGCTGGAACCGGCGCGCGGCACCCCCGTCGTTGGTAAAGATCGCGGTGCCGTTGCCGTACGGACTGGCGTTGATGATCGCGACGCCCTCGTCATAGGAGGCGACTCGCACGACCGACAGCACAGGCCCGAAGATCTCGTGCTTATAGACGTCTGAGTCGGTCGAAACGGCGTCGATCAGGGTCGGCCCGAGCCAGAATCCGCCATCCCCTCCGTTCACGGAAACGCCACGGCCGTCGACCACGACGGTGGCACCGTCCGCGATCGCGATGTCG
>NZ_JANLVV010000390.1:0-2231 GCF_031364185.1 Salinibacterium sp.
GCGCTCGCGGCACAGCGCGCACTCGTAGGGACGCTCGGTGGCAGCTACCACCAGGTCGTCGGCGAGCAGATCCCCCGCGCCCTCGTGGACTTCGCTCGGAGCGTGGATGCGACACAACTCGTCGTCGGTGTTAGCAGGCGAAGTCGGCTGGGCACACTCGTGACCGGTGCCGGGACATCGGCCACCGTCATCCGCGAGGCCGGTGATATCGACGTGCATATCGTCTCCCACTCCCAAGCCGGCTCCCGCGCCCTGCCTACACTCGGCGGGGCGCTGTCGATGCGACGCAGGATCGCCGGATTTGCGCTGGCTCTTATCGCCCTGCCGCTCCTGACCCTCGCGCTCAGTGCGGTTCGCAGCGATGAGTCGATCACCAGCGATGTCCTGGCGTTTCAACTTGCTGTCGTGGTCATCGCGCTTGTGGGTGGAATCTGGCCTGCCGTCGTGAGTGCCATCGCCGCGGGCTTCCTTCTCGACTTCTACTTCGTCGATCCGCTGTTCACGATCACCATAACCGAGCCGCTTCATCTGCTCGCGCTGGTGATCTTCGTGGTGGTCGCCGTATTGGTGAGCGTCGTCGTGGACCAGGCCGCGCGGCGATCCCGCTCAGCGGCGCGAGCAGCGGCAGAGTCAGAAACGCTGGCCACGATCGCTGGCAGTGTGCTCGGTGGCCAGGATGCGCTCGAGGCGTTGGTGTCTCGCCTGCGCGAATCGTTTGGTATGGCCAGCGTCACCCTGCGTGCGCATGGTGACGTCTTATATGCGGCACTGGATGCCTCGGCGGCAGCAAACGCGGATGCCGAGACCAGCTTCCCGGTGGGCGATCACGCCAGCCTGCATCTGCGTGGCCGCGAACTGCCCGCCTCTGACCGCCGAATCCTCGGCGCCTTCCTCTCGCAAATCGAAACCGCCCTCACGCAACGCGAGCTACGCTCCGAGGCCGAGCACATGCGCCCCGTGGCCGAAGCGGACAGGCTGCGCACGGCCCTGCTCGCCGCCGTCGGCCATGACCTTCGTCGTCCACTCGCAGCGGCAACGGCCGCGGTCACCGGCCTGCGCTCGACCGAGGTCGATCTGAGCGACGCCGACCGCGCCGAACTGCTCGAAGCCGCTGAGGTCAGCCTCGACTCGCTGGCCGACCTGGTGACACAGCTCCTTGACGCCAGCCGCCTCCAGGCGGGCGTGCTCGGCGTGTCCCTGGCGGCGGTAGCGCTCGACGAGGTCGTCATCGGAGCCCTCGACGAGATCGGGCTTGCCCCCGGAGACGTGGAGTTAGAGCTTCGAGCCATGCGGCCCGTAGAGGCCGACCCCGTGCTGCTCCAGCGCGCCGTGGTGAACCTTCTCGCGAATGCTTTGAGGTTCTCGCCCATCGGCAGCCCGCCGGTGATTGCAACGAGCGAGTTTGGCGACCGCGTCCAATTGCGCATCATTGACTCGGGGCCGGGTATTCCCGCCGAAAGGCGAGAGGATGTATTCGTGGCATTCCAGCGACTCGGTGACGTGGACAACACGACGGGTGTCGGGCTCGGCCTCGCGCTCTCCAGGGGCTTCGTCGAGGCGATGGGCGGCTCCATCGATGCCGAAGATACCCCCGGCGGCGGGCTGACCATGGTCATCGACCTCCCGGCCAGCGCATGAAGCTCCTGATCGCCGACGACGACCCGCAGATGCTCAGAGCGCTGCGCATCACCCTCACGGCGCGTGGGTACGACGTGGTCACGGCACACGACGGCAAGACCGCTCTCGACGCCGCCATCGCGACGCACCCTGACATCATCGTCATCGATCTCGGGATGCCCGGGCTCACCGGCATCGAGGTCATCCAGGCCATTCGTGGCTGGAGTACGGTGCCAGTGCTCGTGGTCTCAGGTCGCAGCGAGAGCTGGGACAAAGTCGAGGCACTCGACGCGGGAGCTGACGACTACGTCACGAAACCCTTCTCCGCAGACGAGTTGCTGGCGCGCATCCGCGCGCTCTCACGCCGCACTCCGGCCGCCGCCGACGAGCCGGTGGTGACCTTCGGCGATGTCACGGTCGACCTCGCCGCCCGCGTCGTGACGAGGGACGGCGCATCCATTCGCCTGACACCCACCGAGTGGCGCTTGCTCGACGTGCTGCTCCGCAACCACGATCGGCTGGTCACTCGTGAAACGCTACTGACCGAGGTGTGGGGCCCCCAATACACGACCGACACCGGCTATCTGCGGCTGTATCTGGCGCAGCTGCGAAAA
>NZ_JANLVV010000394.1:0-10177 GCF_031364185.1 Salinibacterium sp.
TTCCACCTGCTGTTGTGTTTCAACCGGTGATGATTTCGGCACAGATGCGAGAGGTTGCCTGCGCTGGTCGTGCCGCCGTCGGCCCAGGCAATGTTGTGGTCGAGGTCGCAGTCGGCGGCGCGCCGACCGCATCCGGTAAAAGTGCACGTGCCGTCGCGCATCTGGAGCCAGCGCTTCAGGTCGGCCGGCACCCGGTAGGCGGTGCGATCAATGTCGAGAATGGTGCCTGTGATCGGATCGGTCAGGATTCGAATGAACGACGGAGCGTGCCCGGCCAGTTCGCGCGCCGTGTCGGCGTCGATCGGGCCGTAACCCTCGAGCGTGCCCGGCTGCTCACTGAGACCCAGCAGGGTGAGCACGGGCACCATGACGCCAACCGCCACACCCACATGCGGGCCCTCGCTGCCGAGCACGCCCGCCAGCAGATCACCCGCGACGTCGGCCCGGAGTTGCGCAAGCGTGCGCGACTCGTCTGGCGCGGACACAAGAGACTGCGCAACACAATCCAGATGCGCCATGGCGCGCTGGGCGACGGCGGAGGGCAGGTATGCGGTGAGCCATGACATACCGTCGATGTCGTGCTCGACCCAGACACGGCGTTCTTCGGCGGTGCGGCGATGCAGCTCGGCGGCGGCCTCGGGCTGCACCCGCTCTCGCGCGGCACGAGCGCAGCCACGAAAGCGTGCGGGCGCCACGGTCGATGCGGCCTCGACGATGGCGTCTTCGAAGGCCAGCCAGGCGGTCGCGGGCAGGGTGGCGGCGAGATCGGCGACAATCCTGGCGTTCGGAGCGGGGATGTCACCGTCACGGAAACCACTCCAGACGCGGGGAGCGCAGAGCAGCAGAACTCGCGCCTGCTCGGCCTGCGCGCGAACGGTCTGTTCGGCGAGACCGAGACGCACCGCGAGGTCGGCGATGGCCGCGCGCTCGGCGAAGGCGACGGCATCCGGAATCGAAAGATACGAGGGCCCGACGAAGATTTCGGGAAAGGCCCTGGCTTCGATCAGGGTCTCGTGGATGGCCGCCAGCTGTTCGGCGAAGGCCATCGATGAGGCTCGCAGGGCGTACTCGGCTCGCGCCATTCCCAGCTCGACGCGCACGTCAGGATTGCGCGGATCGAGCAGTGAGACGAAGCCTTCCATGACTGAAGTCCATCGGTAACCACCGACATTGCAGCCGGTAATCACGCCGAAAACAGCAGAAAGCCAGAACACTCTCAAAAAAAGATTCTGACGTGAAGATCGGGCCGACCGAACGCTCGTTATTGGCCGGATTCGGCCGTCGCTGGGGCGGTCACATCGCCATTGACGGCCTCACCGCGGTAGAGCGACTCGAAGGTGTCAAGGGTGCGCTGAATGTCGTGCGACTCGACGATGGTGAGACTTTCCTTCTTGAATTTCAGGATCTCTTCGTGCGACATCGAGAGCACGGCGGTGAGCTTCTCGGCGAGTTGCGCGACATTGCCGGGCTCGAACAGGAACCCGTTCTCTCCGTCGTGAACGAGGTGAGGCAACGCCATCGCATCAGCGGCCACGATCGGCAGGCCCGACGCCATCGCCTCCATGGTCGAGATGCTCTGCAACTCCGCGATCGAGGGCATCGCGAAGACGCTTGCTCGGGTGAGCGCGTGGCGGAGGTAGGCCTCATCCACATAGCCGGTGAACGTGATGCGATCGGATACGCCCAGTTGCGCGGCCAGCGACTTCAGCCTGCCCTCCTGGTCGCCGCCTCCTACGATCTCGAGCCGGGCATCCAGCGATGAATCGAGTACCGCGAAGGCCCTGATCAGTTTGTCGATCTGCTTTTCTTCGACCACACGCCCCAGGAAGACGATGAGGTTATCGGTGCGCGGCTGCATATTGGGGGTGTAGTTGTGGGCGTCGATTCCGCAGGAAATGGCCAGCACGCCCTCGACGGACGTGTTTGCCTCGAGGTATTCCGCCGCCTTGCGCGTCGGGGTGGTCACTCGCTCGGCCCGCCGGAACGACCGATCGGCCGCGCCCCATGCGGCCTTGATGGCCTGTTTAGTCAGGAAGGGCGGGATGATCAGCGTGTATTCGAGCAGATTCTCGGGCATGAAGTGATTGGTGCCGATGATGCGAATTCCGCGCTTCTTGCCCTCGATTGTCATGCCGCGACCGATGACTACGTGCGACTGGAAGTGCACGACATCGGGCTTGACCCGATCGAGGATGCGTGCGCTGTTTTGCTTGATACGCCAGGGCAGCGAGAAACGCAGCCACGGGTGCGGGTACCAGCGCAACGAATAGATGCGGTGCACGGTGAATTTCTGGCCCTCGTGCTCCTCGATCTGCGCACCGAGCTTCTTATTCGAATACGACGGAGCCGCCACATGAACGTCGTGCCCACGCTCGGCAAGACCGGCAGACAGCCGTGCAATAAAGCTCGCGGCGCCATTGATCTCGGGCCAGAACGTGTCTGCGCCCATGAGGATGCGCAGTCGAGGTTTGCCGTCGTGGGGAGAACTGCGGGGGGCGTCAGGCACGCTGTACACCGTACCTCACGGGTTCTGTGAGCGCTCCTCAGCCACGTCGGCGAGCGGCGTATTGGCCAGGGCCTGTGGATGATGGCGCGAGAGCGAGATCACGCCCCAGACGGCGCACCCGCCTGCGGCGATGAACACCAGCACCGCCCAGAACGGCGCACCTGCGGCCTCGCCGAGCACGATGATTCCGATCGCGACGGCCACGATCGGGTCGATCACGGTGAGACCGGCGACGACCAGGTCGGGTGGGTTGGAGGAATGCGCGGTCTGCACAAAATACGTGCCGAGCAGCGCTGCGGCGATCAGCCCGATCAGGCACAACAGGGTCAGGATGTCGGCAGAGCTGAACGCAAATTCCTTCTGCACGATCGTCTGGATGCGACCAATGACCACATTGGCCAGAGTCACGACGAAACCGAACAGCACCCCGGCCGCGATGACGTAAAAGATCGGCTTCGGCGCCCGGCGGCGGATCACCACGAACAGGGCGATGAACACCGCCAGCACCACGCTCAGGATGATCAGCACGATCGAGAGCTGGGTCGCCGTGACCGGATGCTTTTCAGTGACAAACGCAGCAATCGCGACAAACACCGCAACGCCGCTCACGCAAATCACGATCGCCCGGATCGACACGCGATCAAGCGGTACCCCCGTTATCCGGGAGTTCACGATCGCGGTGATAACCAGCGCGATCGCGCCGAGCGGCTGCACAACCGTGATCGGCGCCAGAGTCAGGCTGGTGAGCTGCAGCACGATAGCGAGGCCGAGCAGCGCCGTGCCGATCACCCACGACGGCCGCGCGAGCAGGGAGCGAAGCTGGCCGAAACTGAGCCCGGTTTTGCCCTCGTGACCGGACCTCTCATCCACGACCGCCACTCCCCCGTGCTGGAACTGGGTTCCCAGCGCCAGGAGCACCGCCGCGATGACGGCGAGGGCGATCCCGATGGGCGCATTGCCACCAAGCTTGTCGGCGAGATCAGTGAGGTCGGGCTGCACCCGACGAATCTACCCGTTTGCTCTCCGTTATTCTGGAGGCATGCCCGTGCTCCCCATCCGAATCACCGGCGAACCGGTACTTCACGCGATCGCCGAACCGGTAGTTGCGTTCGACCAGACTCTTCGCACCCTCGTCGACGACATGTTCGAGACCATGGCGGAGGCTCCCGGTGTCGGTCTCGCGGCGCCCCAGGTCGGAGTCGGCCTTCGACTCTTCGTCTACAACTGGATCGACGACGACGAGATCCAGTGGCGCGGTGTGGCCATCAACCCCGAATTGTGGCTCGCCCCCACGCCCATCGGCGAACCGGATGACGACGAGGAATCAGAGGGATGCCTCTCTCTTCCCGGTGAGCGATTCGCACTGCGTCGCTCACCCAGGGTGATCCTGCGGGCCACCGACCTTGACCACAGGACATTCGAAATCGAAGCAGACGGCTGGCTGGCGCGCATCTTCCAGCACGAGTACGACCATCTTGATGGCACCCTGTATTCCGATCGGCTCGATCATGCTCGGTCCAAAGCGGCGGCGAAGGTGATTCGTAAAAAGGGTTGGGGCGTTGCCGACCAGAGCTGGCTACCGGGCGAAGACGATCTGGAGGGCTAGGCAAGCACGGCACGGGCGGTGCCCCGCAACAAAAGGCCCGAATCTCACAAGGCCAGAATCTCACAAGGCCAGAATCTCAAAAGGCCCGAATCGTGGAGGACTCGGGCCTTAGCTCCTCGACATGGACTCGAACCATGAACCTGCCGATTAACAGTCGGCTGCTCTGCCAATTGAGCTATCGAGGATTGGCGTTTAGCTTGGCTACTTTACCAAAGGTTGCGGGTTCACAAAATCGGGGCGACAACGACCGACCCGGTAGGTGCGTTCAGCGCGTCATTCAGGGCCGCTCAATATCCCGCAACCGGGTCGACGATCCCGACAAAAGCGCCGTTTCCGCGCAACGCTGCCACGTTCGCACGGATCCGTTCCGCCAGCAGTGGTTCTGTCATCTCGGGCGTGTCTGCCGAATGCGATGTGATGACGCAGCGGGGCGCGGTCCAGAGTGGATGACCGTCTGGCAGGGGTTCTGGCGTGGTCACGTCGAGACCGGCTCCGGCGAGATGGCCGGCTCGCAACGCCGCATCGAGGGCGTCCTGGTCGATGAGTCGCCCGCGCGCGATGTTGACCAGCGCGGCGCTCGGCTTCATCGCGGCGAGCTGCTCGGGGCCGATGAGGAGCTCCGTCTCCCCCGTCGCGGCGGCGGCCAGGATGACAACGTCGGCATCCGGTAGCACCTCCATGAGTCGTGCTGTCGTGACCGTAGCGTGCGCCCCCGGTAGAGGGTCTGCCGACCTTCGCACGATCGTGACCGACACCTCGAACGGAGCGAGCAGGCGCATGATCTCGAGAGCGATGCCCCCCGCCCCGACGATCAGAATGTGGCGACCGTAGAGGGTGACGCCGGTCTTTGGGTCTGCCCAGCTGGTTGATCGGCTCTTCTCGGGTATGCCCCGCAGCACTGCCAGCGTAAGGGCAACCGCGTGCTCGGCGACGGGCTCGGCGAAGGAACCCTTGGCGCTGGTCCAGAGTGGCAGCGGCCGATCATCCTGGGAGTCGAAGAGCGGCGAGAAGCTCTCAACGCCTGCCATCGGCAGCTGCACCCACTCAATCGCGGGATGCTGTTCCAGAACGGCCCCGAGTGCTGCGCAGTCGAGATTCAGCCACACCACTGCACGAGTGTTCTCGTCGAGCGGCGCAACCTCGCCGCCGCCCGCTCTGACCGCCGCCGCAAAGGCCTCGCTATCGAAGGGCAGCACTGCGACAGGCCCGGCCACCGGTCGCGCGCCCCGTATCGGACGTGCGGTGACAGCCACGGGATCGCGGTGCTCCCCGGGGCGACGATGCGGCTGAATACCCGGGAGTAGGGCGTCACGCAGTGACGGGGCCCGGTTCATTGGCGAGACCGTGGCACAGTGCCGGAACCTGGCCGCTCGAGCGATCGCAGGAGCCCCTTTACGTAGGGGTGTTCGGGGCGATCCAGCACCTCGTCGAGCGTGCCGATCGCGACGATCACCCCCCGATGCATGATCGCAACCCTGGTGCTCACCCGGCGTACCTCCGCAAGATCCGCAGTCACGATGAGGGCAGAGAAGCCCCGTTCGCGCTGCAGGGAGACGATGATGTCGAGGATGGCACGGCGAGCCGTCACATCGATGCCGGCGGTCGGATCATCCGCCACCAGCAATCTGGGCTCGAGGATCATCGCCCGAGCGATCGCCACTCGCTGCCGCTGGCCCTTGCTCAACTCGTGCGGATACCGGTTCATCGTGGTCAGCGGAAGCCGAACGGCATCGATGACGGTCGCCACCGCCTCGCCAGCATCATTCTGGTTGAACCGACGGTCGCGAGCATAGATTGGCTCGGCAACGTTCTCGCCCACGGTCAGCCGCGGCTGGAGTCGATCGCCCGCCTCCTGCTGCACGTATCCGACGTAGAGTCCAAGTCTTCCGCGACGACGACGGGAGATTCCGCGGATCCGGGTGCCGAGCACGGTCAATTCGCCACCACTGATGCGAGGGGATGCCTCGTCGAGCCAATCGGCCTCCAGCGCAATGGCGCGGGCCAGGGTGCTCTTGCCCGACCCGGTCTCGCCCACGACGGCAAGCACCTCGCCGGGAGCGATATCGAAGGTGACCCCGTCAAGAGCAACGGACCGTGTTTCAGGGCTGCGGGAGTTATAACGCAGAGACAGATCCCTCGCACTGACGGCGGGGGCAGCGGTGTCGATGTTCTCACCGGACACGATCTAATCAGCCGCCCGCAGCGCAGCGAGTTCTGCGCGACGCTGGGCCTGCTCAATGGGATCAGGCACAGGCAATGAAGCCAGCAATCGTTGGGTGTATGGATGCTGCGGCGAGCCGAGAACCTGCTCGCCGGTGCCCTCCTCCACGAGCTTGCCCTTGAACAGCACCGCGATCCGGTCGGAGAGCATGTCGACGACGGCGAGATCGTGGCTGATGAACAACGCGGCAAATCCGAGTTCTTTCTGAAGCTCGGCAAACAGCTCGAGTACACGCGCCTGCACCGAGACATCCAGGGCACTCGTGGGTTCGTCGGCGATAAGCAGGGTCGGACGCAGTGCGAGCGAACGAGCCAGGCTGGCGCGCTGGCGCTGGCCACCGCTGAGCTCGTGCGGGAACCGATCCGCGAACGATCGCGGCAACTGCACCGCTTCGAGCAGGTCGTCGACACGCGCACGCGCGGCCGCGGCATCCTTCGCCTCGCCGTGAACGATGAGAGGCTCGGCCACGCACTGGGCGATGGTCAGCAACGGATTGAAGCTCGACGCCGGATCCTGGAAAACAAATCCGATGTCACGACGAACCGGCCTGAAGGCGCGCTCGCGGATGCCGAGCATCTCGTGGCCGAGCACCTCCAGTGAGCCACCGGTGATTTTCGTCAGCCCGCCGATCGCACGACCGATGGTCGTCTTGCCGGAGCCACTCTCGCCCACCAGCCCGAGCACCTCGCCGGGAGAGATCGTGAAACTGACGCCGTCGACCGCCCGGAACCCGCGACGCCCGAACCGACCGCCGTACTCAATTACCAGGTCTGTTGCCACCACGACGGGAGCGGCGGTGTTCACCGTTCCGGATGCCACGCGCTCGGCGACCCGTGCGGTGGCCCTTGCGCCACCGCTGCCGACCCGCGGCACGGCGGCGAGCAGTCGCTGGGTATAGGGATGCTCTGGTGCGGAAAAAAGCTTCTCGACGCCCGCCTCCTCCACCACGTTGCCCTGGTACATCACGGCAACGCGGTCGGCGAGGTCGGCGACGATTCCCATGTTGTGGGTGATCAGGATGATCGCGGTGCCGAACTCGTCGCGACACCGCCGCAGCAGGTCGAGAATCTCCGCCTGTACCGTTACATCGAGCGCCGTCGTGGGCTCGTCGGCGACGATCAATTCGGGATCAAGGACAAGCGCCATGGCGATCACGATGCGCTGCTTCTGCCCACCCGAGAACTGGTGGGGGTAGTAGTCGATGCGTTCCTCGGGGTCCGGAATTCCGACCTTGCCGAGCATCTCGATCGCCCTCGCCCGGGCCTTTCTTCGGTCGAAGCCCTTGTGCGCCCGCAGTCCCTCCATGATCTGCCAGCCGACTGTGAACACCGGGTTCAGCGCGAGCGACGGCTCCTGGAAGACCATGGCGACGTCGGTGCCCCTGATCTCTCTCAACTGCGAACTGGTCAGGCCAACGACCTCGCGGTCGTTGAGCACTATCGCCCCACGGGTCACCGCGGTCTCGGGAAGGAGCCCGAGGATGGTCTTTGCCGTGACGGTCTTGCCACTGCCGCTTTCGCCGACGATCGCGAGCACCTCACCCGAATCCACCGACAGCGACACCCTGTCGACGGCGACCACCGCGCCCCCATCGGTGGCGAAGGTGACCTCGAGGTCCCTGATGTCCACTACGCGCGTCATGCCGTTGCCCCCGTGGTGTTGGTTGCCGTTGTGTCGGTTGCCGCGGTGGCCGCGGTGGCGGAGACAGGCGCGTCGGCCCGGCGCCTCGCCCTGAGTCGCGGATCGGCCAGGTCATTCAGGCTCTCCCCCACGAGCGTGATGCCCAGCACCACGAGCACGATGGCAACGCCGGGAAACAGCGACGTCCACCAGATTCCACTCGTCACGTCGGAAATGGAGCGGTTGAGATCGTAGCCCCACTCGGCGGCAGACGTCGGCTCGATGCCGAAGCCAAGAAATCCCAGCCCGGCGAGCGTCAGGATGGCCTCGGAGCTGTTCAGGGTGAAGATCAACGGCAGGGTGCGGGTGGCGTTGCGCAGCACGTGGCGGAACATGATGCGGGAGGTGCTCGAGCCGATCACTTTGGCCGACTCCACATATGCCTCAGATTTTATTCTCACGGTCTCGGCCCTGATCACTCGGAAATACTGTGGGATGTAGACCACCGTGATCGAGATCGCCGCCGCCAGGATGCCGAAGAATACCTTCGACTGGCCCCCGCTGATGACGATCGCGGCAACGATCGCAAGAAGAAGCGTCGGGAAGGCGAACACGGCATCGGCAATGACCACGAGGATTCGATCGAGCCAGCCCCCGAGATAACCCGAGACCAGCCCGAGCAGCACTCCGGCAAAGATCGAGAGCACCACGGCGACCACGATAACGCCCAGAGCGGTCTGGGTGCCCCAGATCACCCGGGAGAGCACGTCATAGCCGCCGACGGTGGTGCCGAGAATGTGCGCTCCGCCGGGAGGCTGTTGCGCTCCAAAGTTACCGTTCTCGTCTTTCAACTGAGCGAAACCGTAGGGGGCAAGAAGGGGCGCGAAAATAGCGGTCAGGAGGAACAGGCCCGTGATGACCAGGCCGAATATAAGCATCCCGCGCTGAAGGCCAACGCTCTGGCGCAACTGGCGCACGACGGGCAGGCGGCGCCAGAGCAGCGTGAGGCGAGTCGGCATGGTGATGGACGACATTTCAGTACCTCACCCTCGGGTCGATGAGCGCCGCGAGTATGTCGACGATGAAGTTGCTCAGGGCGACGATCACCGCCAGCAGGGCCACGATGCCCTGCACCGCAACAAAATCGCGAGCACTTAGGTACTCGGCCAGCTTGAAGCCGAGGCCCTTCCACTCGAAGGTGGTCTCGGTCAGGACCGCACCACCCAGGAGCACCGCGATCTGAAGGCCGATGACCGTGATGATCGGGATGAGAGCCGGCTTATAGGCGTGCCTGCGCACGAGGCGATATTCACTGACCCCTCGTGACCTCGCCGAGTCGACGTAATCCATCGAGAGAGTGCCGATCACATTGGTGCGCACGAGGCGCAGGAACACCCCCGCGGTCAGCAAGCCGAGCGCCAGGCCCGGTAGCACCGCGTGTTGCAGCACATCGGCAATTGCGACGGGACTTCCCAGCTGGATCGCGTCGACCAGGTAGATGCCTGTGCGATTCTCGAGTTTGCCCATCTGCAGTTCGGTGCGAGTGCTGCCGCGTCCGGCCACCGGAAGCACCTTCAGCCACACCGAGAACACCAGCTTGAGTAGAAGCCCGGCGAAGAACACCGGGGTTGCGTAACAGAGGATCGCGAAAATACGCAGCACCGCGTCTGGCCAGCGGTCGCGCAGGTAGGCGGCGAGCATCCCCAGCGGAATTCCCACGATGAAGGCCACGAGCAGGGCGTAGAACGCGAGCTCGAGGGTGGCGCCACCGTAGGTCAGCAGCAACTCCAACACGGGCCGGCCATCGCTGATAGCGGTGCCGAAGTTGCCGGTGAACACCTGCCCGATGTACTCGAAATACTGAACGACCAGGGGCCGGTTGTAGCCGGCGGCCTCAATTCGCACGGCCAGCTGGTCGGCATTCAGTCGACCACCCAACGCCGCCGTGATCGGGTCGCCGATCGTGCGCATCAACAGGAACACCATCGTGACCAGGATGAATATTGTGGGGAAGATCAGCAGGAACCGCACGATGATGAAACGCAGCAGAGGGCTGCCACCACCAGAAGAACGTCGTGGACCAGTGACGGTATCCGTTGGTGCGAGAGGTGCAGGGGCGGTCGTCGTCATGTTTACCAATCGTGCTGGGAGCGAAAGAGGGCGACCCGCTCGACGCGGGTCGCCCCCCACACTGCGCTAGAGAAACTCTAGCTGTCGTGCATCT
>NZ_JANLVV010000011.1:0-24447 GCF_031364185.1 Salinibacterium sp.
CGTCGTCAGCACGATCACGGGCATGCCGCGCAGTTCGCCGCCTTCGGCACCATCGGTCGCCTCGTAGCGCTCGGCCTGTGTGCGAGCCCAGTCGGAAGTGCTCGGTGCGTATTCCCCTGTAAGTGGCATGTGTCTATTAAACCCCGCTGCGGGCTCAACAGCTTTCATACACGTACTCGCTGCTCCCAGCCGGCGAGAGATTACGATCGCGCAGGATTGTGGATGCCGGTGTCGCGGCATCGGCACATACCTGGGCAAAGGGCCGGCGCAGCTCGTCTGTGTACTCAATGTCGATGACAGCGTCGCCGTAGACATCAGTGAAACTGGCACACTCATCGAATTGGTCGCACTCCTCCAGCACAGCAAAATCAAATCCGATGTCATCACGGCCCCGCGTGCCGAGTTCACCGGTGTTTTTCTGGCCTGCGGCGAGCCCCAATTTATGAGCGTGGACGACGAGAACGGTAGCGAAGTCGACGGCATTGTCGAGGGTCAGGGCATCCTGCGAGCGAGTGTACGAGTCGAGGTTGTCGAACTCGACGGCGTCGAAACCGGCGGAGGCGCACCGGTCGATCGACACGGTGACTTTCGCAGCGGCATCCACTCGCTTCGCTGCGCTCGAGATGTCGATGATGTTCTCGTCGGGCCAGTTGGGGTCGACCAGCCTTGCTCCGGATGCCTCGAGCACGACCAGATCGTCTGGCCACTCGGCGCCGGGCTGGGTCTGGAAAGCATTGACGTAGCAAATCGAGTACAGGCCGGGCGCGGGGTCGTCCAGGCTATCGCGCGTGACCACGGTGACCGACGGCGGGGGCGGGTAGGCGCCACCGAGCTGATAGTCGACGTCGGCGCCGACGGGGAACACCGCGAAAGGTGTGGTGGGGGTGGCCGACGAGGTGGCTGCGCACCCGGAGAGCACCAGGGCGATGACACCGGCCGTGAGCATGAACCTCATGCTGTGAGCCTAGGCGCGGCGGACCAGGTGGAGCGACGCGGCGTTCTTCACGCTCGTCGCCGTGCCCGCAGCCGGGAGCGGGTGACGGCGTCTATTGGTCGTCAGCCGTGGAGTCAGCCGCGTGGCTATCGATGAACTCCTCGACTCCGAGGAGATGATTCGACATCCGGATGCGCGCACGGTCGCCGTCTCTGGCCACCAGTTCGGCCAGAATCGAGCGGTGTTCGGCCTGGGTTTCGGCGAGGGCGCCATTCTTGCTGATGGCCCGCCACATCCGGGCTCGGATCGTACGGCTGGCCAGTGCCTCAATCAGCGCATCGAGTGCGGGGTTGCCAGCCGCACTCGCGATGATGCGATGAAAGGCGAGGTCGGCATCCATAATCCTGTCGTGGTCCATCTCGGTCACCCCAAACAGCGGCTCCACCTCGTCGAGCACAGCCTTGGCCGCGGCGAGCTGCTCGTCGGTAATGCGGGATGCCGCCCGGGATGCCGCCTCAGACTCCAGTACTCGCCTGACGGACTGCAGGTGCGCGCTGTTGGCGGGTGTCTGGAGGTCGACCATGAATCCCATGGATGTCAGCAACAGGTTTGCGTCGAGTGAGGTGACGTAGGTGCCGTCACCCTGTCGCGTCTCGAGCACGCCCATAGTGGCGAGGGCACGAACTCCTTCGCGCAGCGATCCGCGCGACACTGATAGCAATGCCGCCAGATCCTTTTCCACCGGCAAGCGCGAACCAGCCACGAGCTGGCCACTGGTGATCATGTCTTTCACGCCCTGGATCACGACATCAGTCTGTGAGCGTCCAATCACCGGCGCGGCGACGGCGATGTCATCCATAGTCATGTGGTCATCGTACCTATATGGTGCGATTATGAGGAGGATCGGCCCGCAAAATAGTGTCGACTAGCCCTTGGATGCCCCCGACGTAAGCCCGCTGACAAAAGCGCGTTGGAGAACGAGGAACAGAATCAACACGGGCAGCGAGGCCACGAACATGTAGGCGAACACCCCACCAAAGTTGGAGGTGTATTGGCCCAGGGTTCGATAGAGGCCCGCCATGATCGTCGTTCCCGTGGCGGGGCCGAGCAGGATGAGGGGGTTCACAAAGTCATTCCAGATCCAGATGCTCACGAAGATCGTCACGCTCGCCGCTGCGGGGCGCATCAGCGGGAAGACGATGGTGAAATATGTACGCAATGGTCCCGCCCCGTCGATGGCAGCCGCCTCGTCGAGTTCTACCGGAATGCTGCGCACAAAACGGGAGAAGATCAGCACCGCGAAGGGAACGTAGAACGCGACGTTGTAAAGGATCAGTCCCTGGTACGTATTAAGCAGGCCAACCGACCTGAGTGTCTGACTGACCGGAATCAGCAGAACCTGCGAGGGGATCGACAGGCCAAGCATGAGAACAATCAGGAGTACGCGCTGAAATGTCCTGTCGTTGCGGCCGATGTAGTAGCCGAGCATCGAGCCCAGAATGACGATGAGCACCACGCTCGATGCTGTCACCACCACGGTTCGAAGCAGTGTTCCCAGCAAATCCGAGTCAGGGTTCGCAAAGACATCGATGATGTTTTCGAGAGTGAATGGCGCCGGCAAGGCAATGGGAGATGCCGCTATCTGTTCGTTGGTCTTGAATGCGTTGACGATCGCGATATACAGCGGCACGGCATAGGTGAAGACGGCAAGGACCGCGATCACGTATCGAAGCCACGTCGTGCGGTCGGAATCCGGTAGGCGGGTTCGAGTTGGCGTCGCTGTGCTCACGATTTTTCTCCCCGGTTGTTGAGTGCCACGCTAACCAGCGCGACGATAACGAGCACGAGCAGCAGGATGATCGCCTCGGCATTTGCGTAACCTGCCCGGTTTTCATTGAAGCCGTGTCGCAAGATCTGGAATGCCGGTGTGTCGGTCGCACCGGCCGGGCCACCACCGGTGAGCACCACGGAGATGTCGTAGGCCTTAAATCCACCGATCACCATCATCGTGGACGTCACGAAGAGGGCGGGCCGTAGCAGCGGCCAGGTAATCGCCCGGAAGGTTCGAGCGGGGCTCGCGCCATCTACGGATGCGGCCTCGAGGAGTTCCTGGGGCACGGATTGCAAACCGGCCAGATAAATGATCGTGCCGAATCCAATGGATGGCCATACGGAAACAAAAATGACGCTGACCTGTGCGCCGAGCTGGGATCCCAACCAGCTGGTCTGCAGGCTGGCGAGCCCGAGATTGCCGAGAAGAACATTGAGCGTTCCCCTATCGGTCAGAATCGTCGACCAAATGAAAGCCACGACGACGCCAGCAAGTACAGAGGGGATGAAGGTGATGCTTCTCAGCACGTGGAAGGAACGCCGACTCTTGTTCAGAATAACCGCGAGTGTCACCCCGACCCCGTTAGCGACAACGACGGAACCGACAGTCAGGATCATCGTGAAACCGAAGGCTCCCCAAAATTCTGGATCCGTGAGCACATCGATGTAGTTCTGAACACCAACGAAATCCCCGAGTCCATTGAGGAGGTTGATGTCAGACACGGAGTATCGAACCGCGAGCCCCAGCGGAATCATCACGCCTAGGGCATACATGGCCACGCCGGGAAGGCCGAGTGCGAGGAAGAGTTTGGCTCCTCGAGATCGCCACCATGGCTTACGACGACGGGATGGCGGAAGAGGGTGACCGGGCGAGGATACCCCCGGCGTCTGCGTCAACTCGTTCGTGCGGGATGCGCCCTGCACCGGGGCTGCCGATCCGATTAGGCCCACTTTCGGACACCCCCTTGGTTTGAACGAACAGTTAGGTACCGACCTGCCTCGCAGTGCAAAAACATAGGATCACTTTCAACTCAGGAACCAGATGCGTCAGCGCATGGCCTCCGTCAAGATTCATCGCAGATCGAGGCCATTTTTTGGTCCCAGCCCGTTGTCGGCAGCATCATCCTCGTCGATTCGGTGGAAATACTGCATTTCAGGAATGTGCTGTAACTCGCCTAATCAGACGATCAGTTACGGGTTCTCGCTCAGGCTAGCATTATTTTTGTAACGATTCACTCTTATGGACATGCCGTCATTGACAAACATCTGATCTTCTACAAAGCTCCCCCGTATGACCCGATTCGTCGGGTAGCTATTTTGGGCACACCACGTGACCTGGCTTCCAAATACAAAGGAGTATCGATGAAAATCTCGCGCACACTTGCGCTCGCGGCCTCGACGGCGGCGGTCATATCGCTGGCACTCGCCGGCTGCGCCAGCCCTGATGCTGACGGTGGCTCTGGCTCGGGCAAGACCGAGGTGAGCTTCCTTACCTTCACAAGTCCCAACCTTCCGAAGAGTTTTTGGGAGGATCAAGCGGCCGCAATCGAGAAGGAAAACCCGGACATCAGCATCAAGCTGCTGTACACCCCTGACCTCGATCGGCAGGCCTACGCGAAGCAACTGCTCGCAAGCGGGCAGCTGCCAGACGTGATCTGGGATGCTCCGCTTACTGACTTCGTGGAGGCTGGCGCACTGCTGCCGTTCCCCGCGTCGGCATACGACGGAATCGATGCCGCTGAAGGTTTCGGCGCGGTCGACGGCAAGCAGTACAACCTCACGTCGGGCGCGTTCATGATGAACGGTTTGTACTACAACCCGGACGCATTCGCAGCGGCGGGCATCAGCACGCCGACTACGTTCGCCGAGCTGAAGGCATCGGGCCCCAAGCTCACCGCGGCGGGCTTCACCCCGATCCTGCTCCAGAGCTCGTCAGACGCCTGGGCGAACGAGTACCTCCTCGACGGGTTCGTCGACAGCGATGTCATCAGCAAGAACGCCGACTGGCTCAAAGAGCGTAAGGCAGGCACCGTCAAGTTCGACAGCGCCGAGTTCCGCTCTGCAGTGCAGAAGTTCGTCGACATTCGTGATGCTGGCATGTTCAACGCGGACGCTCTGAGCCTCAACTACGCGCAGGCGTCAACAGAGTGGGCCACGGGCAAGTACGCGATGTGGCCGATGGGTGGATGGGCCGCATCGGCTGCTACGACGGGCTTCACCTCCGGCGTCTTCCTGACCCCTGGTGACGAAAACGTCATTGCAGTTTCGCAGGGAGCTTCTCTCTACGTTTCGGCGTCGACCAAGCACCCGGACGAAGCGCAGAAAGTCGCCATTGGTCTTGCGACCTCGGTCGGCTATGCCGAGTCCGTGATGGTGAGCGACGGCCAGCTGTCGGTCATCAAGGGTGGCATCACCCCACCAGCGAAAACGACCCAGGCCACACTGGACACGATCACGCTCACTGAAGACTCCGCATTCACTCGGGTGTGGCCGTTCCCGACCACCATTTCGGGCGACGACGCACCGCCGAGTGGATGGGGCGCCGAGTACAACAAGGCGATAGAGGCACTCATCGGCGGCGGGTCGATTGATGACTTCGTGGCTGCGTTGGACGCGAAGTGGGACAGCCTGGCCAAGTAATACTTCAAGACCAAGTGTGTGGTGGCGGGTATTGTCCGCCACCACCCACTTTCTTCACGCAGCGGAGGCTCTGCTGCGCGCTGGGAGAATCACCGACCGCCGGTCTGGCAAGGTGAACCTGCTGAACCGAAGACTTTGAGGATCGAATGCCCCAACGCAACCCCACCACCCTGGCCGACGCGCGCAAATTCCTCGAGAACCCCGCTCCCGCTTCGAGTCCCACTCCCTGCTTTTGGTGGACCGGCGCCGACCTCGATAGGGACCGCCTGGACTGGCAACTTCGCCAACTCGCCGAGAAGGGAATCGGCGGCACCATCGTCGGCTACAGCCACCTCCCGCAGGGTGATCTGGATCACCAACACCCCGCGCCGTTTAGCCCCGAGTGGTGGGACCTCTTCCGCTGGTTTGTGGGCCGCAGCGCCGAGTTGGGGATGACCGCCAACATCCAGGAATTCTGCGTTATCGGTCCAGTACTGCGCAGGGCGGCGGCGCGAACGGTCGGGCTGCACCCGGGAACGCTCGTCGAGGCGTCAATTGCCGTCGGTGGAGCCTGCCGAGTCGAGCTGAGTGGAGAGGGAGACCTCGTCTCTCTGCTTGCCATTCGCGGCGGCACCTCGGAAACCATCGCTATTCCCGTCAGCGACGTCGACAACGGCGCCCTGCAGTGGTCGGAACCCGGCGAATGGACGATCAGCACAATTCGACTTCGGGGCGGTGTGATCGATGCGAAGCGAACGGCATTCGATCCGATGCATCCGGATGCTGCCGACGCCGTAATCGACCTGTTCTACCGCCGATTCGAGGAGGAGCTCCCGGGCCTGTTTGGCTCCGCCTTCAAGATCTTCTTCCAGGATGAACTCGATCTCGGCATCACGATGCCGATGTGGAACGACCTGGTTGCGGCCGAACTCGAGACCGAATTCGACCTCACCGTCATGAAGCACGCGCTGTGGCATGATCTCGGGCCCGACACCTCTGCCTACCGCGCTCGCTATCGTGCGATTGTCGTCGACCTCCTCGAGCGCCACTACTTTCGCCCGATCTTCGAATGGATCGATGCTCGTGGATGCCTGCTGATCATGGACCAGCTCAGCCGCGGTGACCTGCGGCTGGGCCAGCATCACTACGCCGACTTCCTCGAAACGATGCGGTGGTACCACGGCCCCGGAAATGATGACCCAGATCTCAGGGGGCCTCGCAACCGCTTCGCCTTTGCGGTAAGTTCATCGATCGCGCAGCTGGACGACCGGCCGCTCATTCCGAACGAAGCGTTTCACAGCAGCGGGTGGGGTGTCGCCCCCGTAGATATCCTTCGTGGGCTCAATGAGGGGTTTGCGGCGGGAGCAAACCACGTGATCATGCACGGCCTCAACTTCACGACCGAGGGTGGATGGTGGGAGTGGGCATCGCCTGACTTCCATTTCCGACAGCCGTGGTGGAACCACTCAC
This sequence comes from Salinibacterium sp., assembly GCF_031364185.1. Lineage (NCBI taxonomy): Bacteria > Bacillati > Actinomycetota > Actinomycetes > Micrococcales > Microbacteriaceae > Salinibacterium > Salinibacterium sp. The sequence goes on from NZ_JANLVV010000011.1 coordinate 6,854, forward strand.
AACCACTCTGGGATTACATCTCGCGAGCAAGCTCTCTGCTTCAGGCCGGATCGGAGCAAACCGACATCCTGGTGATCGATCCATCAGCCGACCTCGTGGTCGAGGGGCCTGATTCGATCGGCCCCGAACGCGTGACGACTGTGGTGGAGAAGCTACTGGATGCGGGCATCCGCCCCACTCTTGCTCCGCTGTCACGGATCGCGTCGGCAACCGTCGATGGCGGGCAACTGACCATCGGGCGATCCACTTTTTCGATTGTCGTATCCCCGGGAGCGCGCCACGTGAGTGCCGCCGCTCAGAAACGGCTCCATGAATTTGAGGCAGGGGGTGGACGTGTGCTCGCTGTCGACGCCCTGCCCAACCGCTCCCAGGGTTCTGAACCACAACCGGAATGGCAACTTATTGACGAGTCGCAACTGGCGGGTATGGTGCTCTCGACCAGCCATAGCGGCGTCATCGTCTCTCAGACTCCCGGAGTTCGTGTACGTCGGCGTGTGCTCCTCGATGGCACGATCTTCTTTGTCACCAATCACACGGGCACTTCGGTCATGGCGAAACTGTGCATACCCGACGACCTGGTCGAGCCGGAATTATGGGATCTGCAGACCGGGCTCGTAGGTGCGCTCCCGGCATCCGGAACCCCGCGCATGATCGAATTCGAGCTATCTCCAGATTACGCCGTGGTCGTCGCGGGTCGAATTGGTGACTCGACGGGCTCGACCCCGGTGCTCGCCAGCCTCCCGCTGGCCGCCGCGGTTGTCGCCGGGGTTGTCGACGGTGGCGAGCAATTCGAGTTCGGCCCCTGGACCATCGAGATCGAGCCCACACTCGACAACCGCTTTCTCGATTTCTCGAGCTCGCCGGGTGACCTCGGGGTTGAAAGCGTTCGGGTCGACGTCCTGTCCTCCGACGGCCACCCGGTGCCCTCCATCATCGACCACGGGGTTCGCATGATGGCGCTCGGCCCAATCAGCCCGGTTGAGGCGGCAGACATCGAGTCCTGGCTTCCGGGCTCTGTGCCGAACTTTGATCAGCCGGTCGTTCTGGAGGATCGAGCCGTCGCTTGGCGCCCCTATGTGTTCTCGCCGACGACCGGGCTCGACCGCGACCCGTTGCTTCTCGACACCATGACCGGGCCGCACGGCCTGAAGGGCGTGCCGCCAGAGTTCATCGACCCGCTCGCCCTCGACTCCGACGCGGCGGCCGGCAGTCTGTACTACTTCACGGCCGCAGCGCCGAGTCCCACTTCGCACGAGATACTTCGCGCGGGTGGGAGGGCGGCTTACGCGGTATGGGTCGACGGCACGCGGGTGATCCAATCGCCTGAGGACGAGGCTCGAGTGTTTCCGCCGTGGTCGCTTCGGGATATGTCTGTAACGGGGTGCGAGATCGAGGTCGATACCCCGAATTCGACCACCCAGGTGCTCCTGCGAGTGCAGGTGTCTGCGGATCAGCCGACACGTGCGTGGGTCGTGATGGGAGGTGACGGTGGCGCGAATGCCCCGAGAAGCCGATTGCGGTGGTGGTGGGGCGATGCGCCGAGCGCACCGTTCAGCGTGGCGGGCGTTCAGCGCGAGGTCACTCTGAGGGTCACGCCCCCGCCAGGTGCCGTTCGGCTCGAGGTCACCGCGCACGGGCCAGTCATCGCGGCGAGCATTGCCGGCCTCGAATGCGTGATCTCGGCAGACAACCAAGAAAGTGGCGTCGATGGCCAGGATGCTGCTGCCGTGGTGTCGGTTGTCACCCTTGAACCGGATGCCACGTGGTCGGCCGGCTTCCTCGACCTCACGATCGCAACCCCGGTAGACCTCGGCACGACCGCGGGCGCCATCACCCGGCCGCTGCGCTGGCGTACTCGACCAATTCGTGTCGACCGACTGGGTGACTGGGCCGAATGGGGTCTCTCAGACTTCTCAGGGATCGTTCGTTACTCGACCACCGTCGATGCGGATCGCGCGACGTCTGCCCAGCTGAGAGTGGATGGTCCCGTGGGGTCGGCTCGGGTGATCCTGAACGGCAGAGCCCTCAGCACCATCTACTCGCCCGATGCGCACGTGGTACTCGAGCTCATCGCCGGGCTCAACACCATCGAGATTGAATGCGCAAATACGCTGGCCAATTACTACGGACGCTGGCCGTCGCCCTTTTCTGCCAATAGTGGCCGGACGGACGGGTCCGATTCGTCAGCATCGAATCGATCGCGGCCCCACAGTAGCGCGCCGTACGTCGCGCTCGACGATTAGCCGCCGGATGATGCCCGCACCACGAGTTCGGGCTGGAAGACAATCTGGCGCGCGGGAAGGGCAGAGTCGGCGGCCTCGTCGAGGAGGATCTCCACAGCGGTCCTGCCGATCAGCGTGCTGGGTTGGCGAATGGATGAAAGCGGCACGACCGCGGCGGCCGCGAAGTCGATGTCGTCGTAGCCGATGAGGGCGATCTCACCCGGCACCGCCACGTCGGCGCCCTGCATCACGAGCGCCTGCAGAACTCCGGTCGCCACAAGATCGTTGGCGGCGAAGATTCCATCCGGTCGGTCTTCCACACGACGGAGCACGATCTGGGATGCCGCAGAGCGCCCCTCAAGCACGCTGAGGGCTAAAAGTTCGATCACTTCGAGCGTGGCGCCCGTTCCCGCAATCGCCTGCCTGGCACCCTCGAGGCGATCAGAGATCTGGCGAATCTCGAGGGGCCCGCCGAGAAATACGAGCCGCCGCCGGCCCTGCGCGATGAGGTGGGCCACCGCCAGCCGTCCGCCTGCGACGTCATCAACGGAGACCGAACTAAAGGAGAGGTCGCTCGAGGTTCGGTCCACGAGGACAGCCGGGATGCCGCGGGCACGCAACCGCAGCAGTCGCGCCGTGATGTCTGAATAGGGCGAGATCAGCACTCCGTGCACGCGCTGTTGTTCGAAGAGGTCGAGATAGGCCGACTCGCGATCGGTATTCTCATCACTGTTACCGAGTGTCACCGAAAGTCCTGCCTCGGCCGCAGCGTCTTCCGCACCGCGCGCAACATCGGTGAAGAAAGGGTTGCGCACGTCGAGAACGACAAGCCCGATGGTCTTGCTCCGACCGTCGCGCAACTGCCTCGCAGCGTCGTTGCGGATGAATCCGAGTTCCTCGATCGCGGCTGTGACGCGGGCTGCTGTCGCTGGCGTGACCTTCCCGGGGTGGTTCATCACATTCGAGACCGTCCCGACCGACACGCCGGCTCGGGCCGCTACGTCGCGCACACTTGTCGTAGCCATGGCGCACTCCTCGATTGAATCGTTCAATCTTGTCATAGCTCGGCTTGCATTAGTCGCCGAATCCTCGTATTCTTGTACGATTCTTAAAACGATTCAATTATGGAGACGGACCGATGGCCGAACGTGTGTGCTTCCGTTTGCAGGTCAGGCCCGAACGGCTCGGCGAGTATCGCGCGCGCCACGCGAATGTCCCGCGCGAAATGCTCGAAGCGATCGAAGATTCGGGACGACGCAACTACTCACTCTTCCGGCACGATGACGGAACGCTGATCGGCTACTACGACACTGATTCGGTCGAAGCATCCCAGACCGCGCTATCAACAGACCCACGTACCACGCCGTGGGAATTCGCCATGGCCGACTTCTTCGTGGCACTCGATGGCCGACCCGACCAGAGCGCCACCACCCTGCCCGAGATCTTCAACCTGCACGACCAGCTATCAAAGGATGCCCCGTGACCAGCTTCGATTCCATCACCCCGCTTCTCGAGGCCCAGGCCATCGAGCTGCCCTCGTGGGCATTCGGCAACTCCGGAACCCGGTTCAAGGTGTTTGCGACGCCGGGCACGCCCCGCACGCCGCGGGAGAAGATCGCGGACGCCGCGAAGGTGCACGAATTCACCGCCCTCGCGCCCAGCGTCGCTCTGCACATCCCGTGGGACAGGGTCGATGACTACGTCGCACTTCGCGCGTTCGCGGGCGACCATGGCGTGAAGCTCGGCACCATCAACTCGAATACGTTCCAGGATGACGACTACAAGTTTGGCTCGCTCACCCACACCGATGCCGCCGTGCGCCAGAAGGCCATCGATCATCACTTCGACTGCATTGACATCATGGATGCCACGGGCTCCCGCGACCTTAAAGTCTGGCTCGCGGACGGCACCAACTACCCCGGCCAGGGTGACCTCCGCGGTCGTCAGGATCGCCTGGCCGACTCGCTCGCGAAAATCTATGCCCGCGTCGGAGAAAACCAACGCCTCGTGCTCGAGTACAAGTTCTTCGAGCCCGCTTTCTACCACACGGATGTTCCGGACTGGGGCACCAGCTATGCGCAGGTGGCCGCACTCGGAGACCGTGCGCTGGTCTGCCTCGACACCGGCCACCACGCTCCCGGCACCAACATCGAGTTCATCGTGATGCAGCTGCTTCGCCTGGGCAAGCTCGGCTCGTTCGACTTCAACTCACGCTTCTACGCCGACGACGACCTCATCGTGGGGGCGGCAGACCCGTTCCAGCTGTTCCGCATCCTCTTCGAGGTGGTGCGCGGCGGTGGGCTGGGCAACCCGGACGTCGCCTTCATGCTCGACCAGTGCCACAACGTCGAAGACAAGATCCCCGGGCAAATCCGCTCGGTACTCAACGTGCAGGAGATGACCGCGCGTGCCCTCCTCGTCGACGGCGACGCGCTGCGGGCGGCACAGGACGCGGGCGACGTGCTCGGCGCCAACGCGATCCTCATGGACGCGTTCTACACCGACGTGCGCCCGGCGCTGGCCGGCTGGCGCGAGTCGCGCGGACTTGCCGGCAACCCGATGGCCGCCTACGCGGCATCCGGATACCAGTCACAGATCGCAGCGGATCGCGTGGGCGGCCTGCAGGCAGGATGGGGAGCATGAGCACCGATATCAGCACACTGCTGCCCCCGAAGGTTCGCCGCAAGACCCGAATCGGGCTGGTGGCCGGGGGACTGGGTGCCTATTGGCCGCAGTTTCCACAGTTGTTGCCGCAACTGCAGGAATCGACCCGCTACGTCGTCGACCGCTTCGAGAAGATGGATGGCGAGGTCATCGACGTCGGATTCGTGTCCGACGCGCAGGAGGCGGCCGTGGCGGCGGAGACCCTGCGGCGAGCCGATTGCGACCTCATCGTGATGTTCATCACCACCTATCTCACCTCGTCGATGGTGCTGCCGATCGCGCAGCGTGCGGGCGTTCCCGTGCTCGTGATCGACCTGCAGCCCACCCTCACGATGGACCACGCCACCTTCGGCACCGGGGAGTGGTTGGCCTACTGCGGGCAGTGCTCGATCCCCGAAATCGGTAACGTCTTCCGTCGAGCAGGCATCCCGTTCCGATCCGTTTCGGGCTACCTGGAACAGGATTCGGCGTGGGAGCGGATCGGCCGATGGATCAGGGCGGCCGATGTTCGCGCCGCGCTGCGCCACGCCAGGCACGGCCTGATGGGCCACGTCTACCCCGGGATGCTGGATGTCTCGACCGACCTCACTCTCCTGCCGGCCACGTTCGGCTCACACGTCGAGGTGCTCGAATTCGACGACCTGCGCGTGCGCGTCGAGAAGGTCACAGACCAGGAGACGGCCGCGCGCATGGACCTCGCGCGCCAGATCTTCACCCTCGATGATTCGGTCGTCGACGACGACTTCGCCTGGGGGGCCAGGGTGTCTGTCGGCCTCGACCGACTCGTCGACGACTTCGACCTCGACAGCCTCGCCTACTACCATCGCGGGCTCGACGGTGAGCAACACGAACGGCTCGGGGCCGGGATGATCCTGGGCGCGTCGCTGCTGACGGCACGCGGCATCCCCGCCACCGGCGAATACGAGCTACGCACCACGGTGGCCCAGCTCGTGACCCAGGTGGTCGGCGCCGGCGGATCGTTTTGCGAGATACAGGCGCTGAACTTCGAAGACAATGTGGTCGAAATGGGCCATGACGGGCCCGCGCATCTCGCCGTGAGCTCGCGCGAGCCACTGCTGCGGGGGCTGGGAATCTATCACGGCAAGCGCGGCTACGGCGTCAGCGTCGAGTTCGACGTGCGGCACGGCCCGGTCACCCTGCTCGGGCTCGGACAGGACAGGGACGGGTCGCTTGCCTTCGTCGCATCCGAGGGCGTCGTGGTGCCCGGCCCGCTGCTGGCCATTGGTAACACCACCTCCCGAGTGGACTTCGACCGCGACCCCGGCGAGTGGGTGGATGAGTGGAGCGGCACGGGCATCGGTCACCACTGGTCGCTTTCCCTCGGCCACCGCGCCGCCGATTACCGGGCCGCCGCCAACCTGCTCGGCATCGACTTCCGCCAGGTCTGACCTCCACCTTTTACGGAAAGTAGCCCCATGAACAACGCCACTGCCGCCGAGCTCGTCGCCCGATCGAACCGGCTCGGCTCCGACCCACGGGTCACCAACTATGCCGGAGGAAACACCTCAGCCAAGGGCAGCGAGATCGACCCCGTGACCGGTGAGCCGGTCGAGTTGCTGTGGGTGAAGGGCTCCGGCGGTGACCTCGGCACGCTCACGGAGTCTGGGCTCGCAGTGCTCCGGCTGGATCGCTTACGCGCGCTCGTCGACGTCTACCCTGGCCTCGATCGCGAAGACGAGATGGTCGCCGCCTTCGATCATTGCCTCTTCGGAAAAGGCGGACTCCACGGCAAGGGTGGTGCTGCCCCCTCGATCGACACGGCCATGCACGCGCTGGTGGATGCCGCCCACGTCGACCACCTCCATCCAGACTCCGGCATCGCGTTCGCCACCTCAGCCGACGGCGAGGCCCTGACCGCGAAGGCGTTCGGTGACCGGGTGGCCTGGGTGCCGTGGCGACGACCCGGGTTTCAGCTCGGGCTCGACATTGCCGCGATCAGGGCCGCCAACCCGCAAGCGGTCGGCTGCATTCTCGGCGGGCACGGCATCACCGCCTGGGGGGAGACGAGCGACACCGCCGAGGCGAACAGCCTGTGGATCATCAAGACGGCCGAAGAGTTCATCGCGGGTCACAGCAAGGCCGAACCCTTCGGCCCGCCGCTCGACGGTTATGCCGCCTTGCCCGCCAAGGAGCGACTCGCGAAGGCCGCGGCCCTGGCTGCGCACATCCGCGGTCTGGTCTCAACAGATCGCCCTCAGGTGGGCCACTTCACCGATGCGGCGGTGGTCACCGACTTTCTCGCGTCTGCCGAACACGTGCGACTGGGGGCGCTGGGCACGAGCTGCCCCGACCACTTCCTGCGCACCAAGGTGAAGCCGCTCATGCTGGATCTTCCCGCTGACGCGACGGTCGAGGCATCCATCGCCAGACTCGACGAGCTTCACGCCAGCTACCGCGACGATTACGCGGCGTACTACGACACGCACTCGGTGGAAGGAAGCCCTTCGATGCGCGGCGCTGACCCGGCGATCGTGCTGATCCCGGGCGTCGGCATGTTCAGCTACGGTGCCAATAAGCAGACCGCTCGAGTCGCCGGCGAGTTTTACGTCAACGCCATCAACGTGATGCGCGGGGCCGAGGGCATCTCTACGTACTCACCCATTTCGGATGCGGAGAAGTTCAGGATCGAGTACTGGTCGCTGGAAGAGGCCAAGCTGCAGCGGATGCCGAAACCGAAGCCGCTCGCCGGCAGGATCGCACTGGTCACGGGAGCGGCATCCGGAATTGGCAAAGCCATCGCCACCCGCCTCGCTGCCGAGGGAGCCTGCGTCGTCATCGCGGACCTCGACCTGGCCAGGGCGCAGGAGGCAGCGGCCGAGCTCGGCAACAGCGACGTCGCCATCGGCGTCGTCGCGAACGTGACCGACGAAAGCGCCGTTCAGTCTGCGGTCGACCAGACGATACTGGCATTCGGAGGCCTGGATCTCGTGGTGAACAACGCCGGGCTGTCGCTGTCGAAAAGCCTGCTCGAGACGACCGTCGCCGACTGGGACCTGCAGCACAACGTCATGGCGAAGGGCTCGTTCCTGGTGTCGCGCGCCGCTGCCAAAGTACTGATCGACCAGAAGCTGGGGGGCGATATCATCTACATCTCGTCGAAGAACTCGGTGTTCGCGGGGCCCAACAACATTGCATATTCGGCAACGAAGGCAGATCAGGCTCACCAGGTTCGGTTGCTGGCGGCCGAGCTCGGCGAGTACGGCGTGAAGGTCAACGGCATCAATCCGGATGGGGTCGTGCGCGGCTCGGGAATCTTCGCGGGGGGCTGGGGCGCCAAGCGCGCCGCCGTCTACGGAGTCGCCGAAGACGACCTGGGCAAGTACTACGCGCAGCGCACGCTGCTGAAGCGCGAGGTGCTGCCCGAGAACGTTGCCAACGCCGTGTTCGTGCTCTGCACCTCCGATCTCAGCCACACGACCGGCCTGCACATCCCCGTGGACGCCGGCGTCGCGGCCGCCTTCCTGCGATGACCAGCGCCGTCGCCGCGGTCGCCGTGCCCCTCCCAAATGAAGGAGATTTCCCCTTACCGCGCCTGATCATGCGGATCCGTGGGCACTGTGCACGAAATCTCCTTCATTTGGGCGCGGGATGGGCGGGCCTGCGATGACCAGCGCCGTCGCCGCGGTCGACCTCGGGGCCACCAGCGGTCGGGTGATGCTCGGCCATGTCGGCCACAACGAGCTCAGCGTGCGGCCGGTCACGCGGTTCCCCAACGGGCCGGTCGAGGCCCACGGCGAGCTGCACTGGGATATCGACGCGCTCTACTTGAGGGTGCTCGACGGGCTGGCCGCCGCGGCTCGTGAAGATCCGGAGATCTGCAGCATCGGCGTCGACTCCTGGGCCGTGGATTACGCGCTGATCAAAGGGGGCCGGATGCTCGAAGCCCCGTTCCACTACCGCGACGAGCGCACGACGCCGGCCATCGAGCGAGTGCATGCACTCGTGCCCCCCGAGGATCTCTACCGCAGGAACGGGCTGCAGTTTCTGCCGTTCAATACCCTGTACCAACTGGCCGCCGAGGCTGACCTCTCTGGCGCCGACGAGTTCCTCCTGGTGCCCGATCTCCTCAACTTCTGGCTTACCGGTGAGCAGTTCGCCGAGCGGACGAATGCGTCAACGACGGGGCTGCTCGACGTCGCGACAGGGCGATGGGATGACCCGCTCATCGAGCTGCTCGGCCTGCCGAGGCGAATCTTCCCCGAGTTGATTGCCCCCGGAACCACCGTAGGCACACCCCGTCCCGAGCTGAACCTACCTGGCACCGTGACCGCCGTCGGATCGCACGACACGGCGTCAGCCGTCGTGGCCGTACCCGCGACGGACCCGGATTTCGCCTACATCTCCTGCGGAACCTGGGGGCTGGTCGGGGTCGAGCTCGAGGCTCCCGTGCTGACCGCCGCCTCGCGAGACGCGAACTTCACGAACGAGTACGGCGTCGACGGCCGCGTGCGCTACCTGCATAACGTGATGGGCCTGTGGCTGCTGAGCGAATGCCTGCGACAGTGGGATCACCATGACCTGCCGGAGTTGCTGGCCGCGGCATCCGGGCTCACGTCACCTGTGCCCCTCTTCGATGCGAACGATCCGAGCTTCCTGGCCCCCGGCGACATGCCCGCCCGCATTTCGCTCTGGTGTGTCGAGCGGGGGCTTGAGCCGCCCCGATCCCGTGTGGAGTTCGTGCGCAGCATCGTCGAGAGCCTCAGCGTGGCATTCGTGGATGCGGTGCGCGCGGCCTCAGACCTGTCGGGGAAGAAGGTCAGGGTCATCCATATCGTGGGCGGCGGTTCACAGAATGACCTGCTGTGCCAACTCGTCGCGGATCGCAGCGGGATGCCGGTGCTCGCTGGCCCCGTCGAGGCCACCGCCATCGGAAACGTTCTGATCCAGGCCCGTGCGCAGCGGCTCGTCACCGGATCGCTGGAAGCACTCCGTCGCCTGGTGGCGAGTGCCTTCGCGCCGAGGCAGTACCTGCCGCGCTAGCTAAATCCCTGCTGCTAAGCCGACATCGAAATGGCTGAGTGTGCGGTCGCGGGATGCCACGATGTGCCGTGACATTGCCGACTCGGCGGCCGCGGCATCACCCGACGTGATGGCGTCTACGACGGCGGCGTGCTCGTCGATGGTGTGGGTACCGAATGTTCCCGAGTAGGAGAGCCGGAAGATATGCAGGTGGCAATGGGTGCGCGCATACGCCCTCCGGATGGTTTCGTTGCCTGCCAGCTCCAGCACGAGATCGTGCAGGCGAACATCGTGGTGTGAGAGTTCCTGGTACGAAGTGTCGTTGCCGGCATGTGCCTGCACGTGGGACGAGCCGGACTGGACCTCAGCGCGGAGCCTGTCGGCGCGCGCCGAGGTCATGCCCGCGCTCGCCTGGGCCGCCGCGTTGGGTTCGAGCAGCAGGCGCAGCTCGTAGAGTTCGCGAATCGCATCGCGATCGAGCAACTCGGTTGTGCGGTAGCCCTTGAGCGGGAGCTTGTCGACGAGTCCATCAGACTCGAGGCGCGCGAGCGATTCACGCACCGGGGTGGGCGATACGTCGAGTTGACGGGCCACATCCTCGATGTTGATGCGGGTATCGGGAAGAATCGAGCTCTCCATGATGAGAGTCCTGAGCCGCGAATACACCTCGTCGGCAAGAACAAGCCGAGGCGGCATGCGGCTCAGCACCAGATCACTGTCGACGTTGGTCGTCATGCTCGATCTCGCTCCTCTGCACGGTATTCGGACTATCTGGCGTGACTTTTCCCCACTATAACGCGGCACGGCCGATGTGAGGATACTATAGGATTTTGTATTGCAGACACTGCTTAGCGGAAGGCACAGCCCATGTCCACGATCGTCAACGCGCGCGCCTACCTCGTCGACCTGGAGGTGGAAACGGTTCGCACCGATGCCGTCCAGAGCTTCCTCAAACAGGAAACGGTATTCGTCGAGATCGACACCGACGACGGCCTGACCGGCACCGGTTACTCGTACACGATCGGTACCGGTGGTGGCGCAGTTCTTTCCATGCTTCGCAACCATCTGGTGCCTCGCCTTGTGGGCCAGGATGCGGCCCACATCGAGCACCTTTGGATGGATCTGTTTGCCTCAACCCGGGCGACCACCGTGGGAGCAATCACCTCGCTGGCGCTCGCCGCCGTCGACACGGCCCTGTGGGACATCAAGTGCAAGAGTGCTGGCGCTGCACTATGGGAGGTGGCAGGCGGCTACCGCAAAGACGTGCCCCTGTACGACACCGAGGGCGGCTGGCTTCATCTGACACAGGATGAGCTGGTGTCGGGGGCGGTCGCCTCACGCGACGCCGGCTGGGGCGGCCTCAAGCTCAAGGTAGGCAAGCCCAACCACCGCGAAGATCTCGAACGACTGCTCGCTGTGCGCGCCGCCGTGGGCGATCGAATGGACATCATGGTTGATGCCAACCAGTCGATGACCTCCGCCGAAGCGATCCGTCGGGCGCGCGCCTTCGAGGAAGTCGACCTGTTCTGGCTTGAAGAGCCGCTGCCCGCAGACGACGTCGCCGGGCACGTGAGGCTCGCGCAATCCACCAGCATCCCCATCGCCGTCGGCGAGTCGATGTATTCGATCGCACAATTCCGCGACTACCTCGAACGTGGAGCCGCCAGCATCGTGCAGGTTGATGTCGCGCGCATCGGCGGCATCACGCCGTGGCTCAAGGTGGCACACCTGGCGGAAGCCTTCAACGTCTCGGTATGTCCTCACTTCCTGATGGAGCTGCACGTAAGCCTTGTGGCCGCGATCCCGAACGGACGATATGTGGAACACATCCCACAATTGCGCTCCATCACGAACACCGAGATGGTCATCCGGGACGGTCGCGCGCACGCTCCGGAAACCCCGGGGCTCGGGATCGACTGGAACCGCGACGCCATCGACAACCGGAGGGTCGACTAACCGCACGGTGGCTGATTGTCTAACAATCTGCTAGATTGTCAGACAATCCTTCGTTGTGGAACACAGGTCACCACGGGCCGGTACACAGCACGGGCATCCACAACGAGGCGGGGGCGGCATGGTGCACGAAGCGATCCCTGTTCTTACCCCTGTTCTCCCCGGCGCGATCTACGACCAGTTGAGAGCGAGCATCCTTTCCCAGCAGGATGCCCCGGGCTCGGCCCTGACCGAATCGGCCGTCGCCCTGCGTTTCGGGGTTGCCCGCCCGACCGCGCGCCTGGCTATCGAACGGCTCGTGGCCGACGGACTGCTGCGTCGGGAGCCGCACCACGCCGCGCAGGTGCCGGTGCTCAGCCGCGACGACATCATCGACCTCTTTTATAACCGCGCCCTCATCGAGATCGAGGCCGTCACGGCACTGGCCGGCGGCGGAACCGTTCCCCCCTCCGCAGTCCGGGCGAACCGCAACGTTTGCACTGCGGCAGACTTCGCCCCGCACGACATCGACTTTCACCGGGCACTCGTCGCGGGCCAGCCGAGCCCGCGACTTTCCAGGATGCATGAACTCCTGATGGGCGAAATCGAGCTGTGTATCGGGCAGGTTCAGTCTGCCCACCTGATCAGCGCGGCCCAGGTTGCCGCGCAACACCAGGGGATTCTGGATGCCATCGCGGCCAGCGACGCCATTCGCGCATCCACTCTTCTTCGCGAGCACATCCTGGGTGCCCGCGATCGCCTGCTCGCCCACGTAGATCGGACAATCGATGGTTAAGCGCAGTTTCCCCAACCCCAAAGAACTCATCCCGCTGATGCAGTTCAAGAAGCCCGAACTGAACGGCAAGAAGCGCAGACTCGAGTCGGCCCTGACGATCTACGATCTGCGCACCATCGCCAAGCGCCGCACGCCGAAGGCCGCCTTCGACTACACGGACGGCTCGGCCGAGGGTGAGCTGTCGCTCGGCCGCGCCCGGCAGGCCTTCGAAGACATCGAGTTCCACCCGTCGATCTTGAAGGATGTCTCCCGGCTGGACACCACCACCACCGTGCTCGGCGGCACGTCCGCCATGCCCTTCGGCATCGCCCCGACCGGGTTCACACGCCTGATGCAGACGGAGGGCGAGATCGCCGGCGCGGGTGCGGCGGCGGCGGCCGGCATTCCCTTCACCCTCTCGACTCTTGGCACCTCGACTATTGAAGAGGTCAAGGCGGCGAATCCGCACGGGCGCAACTGGTTCCAGCTCTACGTGATGCGCCAGCGCGAGATCTCGTACGGTCTCGTTGAACGCGCGGCCGCCGCCGGGTTCGATACGCTCATGTTCACCGTCGACACGCCGGTCGCCGGGGCGCGCCTGCGCGATAAGCGCAACGGCTTCTCGATACCGCCACAGCTGACCGCGGGGACGATCATCAACGCGATCCCCCGACCGTGGTGGTGGTTCGATTTCCTCACCACACCGCCGCTCGAATTTGCGTCGCTGTCCGCCACCGGCGGCACGGTCGGCGAGCTGCTTGATTCGGCGATGGATCCCTCGATCAACTACGACGACCTCGAGATCATCCGTGCCATGTGGCCGGGCAGGATCGTGATCAAGGGTGTGCAGAATCTCGAAGACTCCCGCCGACTGGCCGACCTCGGTGTCGACGGCATCCTGCTCTCCAACCATGGCGGACGCCAGCTTGATCGGGCACCCATCCCGTTCCATCTGCTTCCGGATGTGGTGCGCGAGGTCGGCAACGACGTCGAGGTGATGGTCGACACCGGCATCATGAACGGTGCCGACATCGTCGCATCCATGGCTCTCGGAGCGAAGTTCACGCTGATCGGCCGCGCGTACCTGTACGGGCTGATGGCGGGCGGTCGCGCGGGCGTCGATCGCGCCATCGAGATTCTCTCTGACCAGGTGGTGCGTACCATGAAGCTGCTCGAGGTGGCATCCATCGAGGAGCTCACCCCCCAGCACGTCACACAGCTGCAGCGCCTCGCGCCGCGCGCGGTGGCGCCTGCCGCTGCGGCCGCGGTGACGGCGAAGCGAGCTCCCGCGCGGGCGGTGGCGGCGCGCCCCGCCGCCTCCAGCTCGCGCACGCCCGCGTCGCGCCGATCACCAGCCCAGGGCTGAGTCCCCAGGGCCCAGTCTTCGGCCGCGCTGGTCGTGGTGGGCAGCGCGGCCGATGTTCTCCTGTCGACGGGCGGGGAGCTCGCCGGATGCCCGCACCAGTGCCTTCACGGCCTGGGCAGGTTCCCCCTGGGCAGGTTCCCCCTGGGCTACGTATGGCACTGTGCCATACGTAGCCCAGCCTGTGACCCCGTCCGAAATGACGGAGATGTGCGCTTCGGCCGCATGACGATCCCGGGAACTACGCGCCGGAGTACGCCAGATCTCCGTCATTTCGGACCGAGGTGCGCGCGCAGGGCAGTGCAGGGCAGCGCAGTGCAGTGCAGTGCACACGAACGATAGCGCGTGGGCTGCGGAGCTGGAGGGAGGCAGCGCTACCGAAGCAGCGCTACCGAAGCAGGGCTACCGCCGGCGCGAAGATCAGCACCGTGGGTACCGCCAGCAGGGCGATGGCGGCGGTCACCACCAGCGCCTCCGCGAGCTTTGGAAGAGGGCGCGCATCCAGCCGGGCTAAGCGGGTGCGCACGTCGTCGATGGATGCCGCATCCCGCCCAGAAACCCAGTCCCGTCCAGAAGCCCCATCTCCACCGGAAGCCGAGTCCCGGCCCGAAGCCGAGTCCCGAAGGGATGCCGTGGCGGGTTCGCCGCCGCGCCCGGCGCCCACCAGCAGGATCGCCCTGGCCAGCACGGAGTGAGGCACAATGCGCCGAGCCCGGTCGTCTGCCAGCATTTCGATGAGCAGCCCCACCTCGCGCTGGGCGCGGTAGGCGATCGGAAACCACGGCAGCGAGGCGTACCAGGCCCGGAACGCCACCAGCACGACATCATGGCGCTGGCTGACGTGCGCCTTCTCGTGCTCGACGACCGCCCGGAGTTCTTCGTCGTTGAGCAGCGCGACGAGCCCGGCGGAGACGACCGTGACGGAGCCGATCGCGCCCGGCAGGCAGTACGCCACGGGTGCCGGGCTGTCGATCATGCGCGACCCGGAGGGGAGGGGCGAACTGAGCAGTAACAGCAGGTTCGCGTGCCTTCGCCGCTGGCGCTCGCTCCTGACTATTGTCAACGCCAGATTGAGCAGAAGATGAAACGTGAGCAGTACCGCGCCCGCCAGAGCGAGGGCGTTGACGAGCGAGATGGCCGCGACGCCGCGCGAGGCGAGGCGATAGGCGCCCGACACCAGGTCGTCACCGAACGGAGCGAGGCCAAAGGTCAGAAGGGAACCGATCATCGATAGCCCGCCGGCGATGGCGATCGCCTGCCAGAGGATCAGAGCCGCGGCAGGTGCGCGAGTCGGCCAGGATACGTGCGCCAGCACTAACGGGATCGGCCACGCGAGGGCCACGGCGAGCGCGGCGAGCGCCAGCGGCGCAATCATCCCGATCAGCGGCCGTTGAGGATGCGGCGGAGTGTCTCTGCCTCCTCGGCGCTCACCTGGCCGACGAACCTCTCCAGCACTGCGGTGCGGTTTGAGGCACCCCCGAGCACCTCGTGCATCAGCTCGGCCATGTGCTCTTCGCGATCAGCGGCGGCAGCGTAGCGGTGCGGTCGGGAGGAGCGATCCCGGAGCACGAAGCCCTTTTTCTCCAGCCGCGAGAGCACTGTCAGGATCGTGGTGGAGGCGAGTTTCCGGTCGGGAAGGGCGTCTTGCAGGTCGTAGGCCGACAGCGAATCCCGTGACCCCCACAGCACATCCATGATGGAGCGTTCGAGTTCTCCCAGCGTTGCCATACACCGATTCTACCTCAGGTAGAAATAACTTCTACAACGGTGTAGAAATAGTTCTACGGGCAGTAGAAATTACCGCAACGGGACCAACGGCCCTGTCGGTGCACGCACCCTGCCGAAATGATGAGGACGCCCGGCCGTCCCGTGGCACTGCTATAGGAGGACACCAGATGGATCCGCTCGAGATCGCGCGATGGCAATTCGGCATCACCACGGTGTACCACTTCGTCATGGTGCCGCTCACGCTCGGCCTCGGCCCCCTGGTCGCGATCATGCAGACCCTGTGGGTGCGCACAGGCAACGAAAAGTACCTCCGCATGACAAAGTTCTGGGGCAAGCTCTACCTGATCAACTTCATCATCGGGGTGGCCACCGGCCTCGTGCAGGAATTCCAGTTCGGGATGGCGTGGAGCGAGTACTCCCGCTTCGTCGGCGACGTGTTCGGCGCGCCGCTGGCGATGGAGGGCCTGCTGGCCTTCTTCTTCGAATCCACCTTCCTCGGCCTGTGGATTTTCGGCTGGGGTCGGCTGCCGAAACGGCTCCACCTCGCCGCGCTTTGGGTTGCGGTGGCCGGATCCATTGTCTCCGCGTTCTTCATCATCGTCGCCAACTCCTGGATGCAGCATCCGGTCGGCGTCACGCTCGTCGACGGACGACCCGTGCTCACCGACATCTGGGCCGTCCTGACCAACAACACCGCACTCACCGCATACAGCCACACCCTGACCGGCGCGCTCGCGGTCGGAGCCGGCTTCCTGGTCGGCATCTCGTGGTACCAGCTCTGGCAACGACGGCGCGACGGCATTGACACAGTGGATGCCCGTGGCAACGTCGTCGTCGGCGAGCGGCTCGACATCCCGGGCCGCGACCGCGCCGACCACTCGGTCTGGATCACGAGCCTGCGCGTGGGCGCCGTGGTTGCCATCATCGGATTCGGCGGAGTCGCCCTCACCGGTGACCTGCAGGCGAAACTCATGTTCGAGCAGCAACCGCTGAAGATGGCTGCGGCGGAGGCCGCCTGTCAGGACGGCACGAGTTTCTCGGTGCTATCAATCGGCAACCTCGGTTCGCAGAACTGCAATGACGTCGCGGGAATCATCGAGATCCCCGGCATCCTGTCGTTTCTCGCTCATGGCGATTTCACCACCGAGATCAGGGGTGTGAACACCCTCATCCCCGAGTACCAGGCGAAGTACGGCACGAATCTGCCCGACAACCCGCTCTATGGCGAGCGTGCCGGCCAGGCGATCAACTACCTGCCGCTCATGGAGGTCACGTACTGGGGCTTCCGGCTGATGATCGGCTTCGGCATTCTCGCGGCGGGATTTGCGGCCCTCACGCTGTGGCTGACCCGCAGGGGCACCGTACCGAAGTCCAGGATCATGATGATCACCGGGTTGGCGAGCATGGCGGCCCCCTTCGCCGCCAATATTTCCGGATGGGTGTTCACCGAGATGGGCAGGCAGCCGTTCGTGGTCGCCCCTAACCCCACCCCCGGCGGCGTCGACGGTGTGTTCATGTTCACCGCCGCCGCCGTCTCACCCGGTGTCACGGGAGAGGAGATCGTGTTCTCGCTGGCCGCGTTCGCGCTGGTGTATGCGACGATCCTCGTCTTCGAAGTGCGGCTGCTGGTGCGGTATGTGCGGGGTGGGGTGGCGTCCGCGATGCCGGAGCTCGGGCATCCGGAGCATCAAGACGACCCCGATAAGCCGAATGATCCCGACAATCCCGACGACCCGGGCCGCCGCGACGTGCTCGCGTTTGCGTACTAGGAGGCACCCATGGAATTCCTACCCACTGTCTGGTTTATCGCGATCGCCGCTCTCTGGATCGGCTACCTCCTGCTCGAAGGCTTCGACCTTGGGGTCGGGATGCATATGCTCGTGTCGGCGCGCAGCGAGAAGCAGCGCCGCCTGATGCTCAACAGCATCGG
>NZ_JANLVV010000057.1:0-1016 GCF_031364185.1 Salinibacterium sp.
TTTTCGAGGATGCGTGAGCGCCACTTACTACTTGTCGCCATGGTCGTGGCGGTCTGCAGGATGCGATCCTGCACGGCGTCGACATCGGCCTCGTATGGCACGGCCAGGTCAATGATTACCCGCGCCCAGCCCTGTGACTTATTGCCCACTCTGAGGATCTCGCCGTTGCGCACGAACCACAGGGTTCCGTTGACATCCCGCACCTGGGTGATCCGGATGCCCACACCCTCGACCACACCGGTAGCAGGCCCCAGGTCGACCACGTCGCCGACGCCGAGCTGGTCTTCGGCGACCATGAACAGACCACTGAGCACGTCTTTGACCACATTCTGCGCACCGAAGCCAAGGCCGGCGCCGAGAGCTGCCGTGATGAGCGCAAACGCTGACGTCGCCCCGGGGAAGATCCTATTGAACAGCACGAGCACGGCCATGATGACGATGACCGTGGTGACGATGTTGCCCAGCACGCTGCCGAGAGTGCGCGTGCGCTGCACCACCCTGACCGCCGCCAACGGCGACATGAGCATGGCCTGGGTGTCATCGAAGTTCTGCCGCTTTTTGGCGCCGTTGATGATGCGTCGAACCACGCGACGGATGGCGAAGAGGAGCACCCAGCGCAGGATGATGGCGCCGACGATCACAAAGAAGATGGTGAAGAGATGCCAGATCGCGTCGAAATCCCGCAGGTTCTGCAGGATCCCGTCCCACTGGGGTGTTGCGGGCGGTTCCGTCGTCTCATCCATAGCGACCCAAGCTTACCGAGGCCACCCCCGCCGGGTCTGGGGAGCCGGGGCGGCCGGAAACGCGCGAACCCCGGCATATCGCCGGATCCCTCAGTCGGGACTGTCGCTATGCCGGGGTTCGCGGTGGCCGAACCTCAGTCGAGGTCTCGCTGCTGCGCCTGCAGCGCACGCTCGACGCCCGCAAGATTCTCGATGACCATGCGGCGCAGCGCCGGAACATCGGGGTTGGCGTTCAGCCAGGCCTTCGTGGCATCCACCAGCTCAGTGGATGCC
>NZ_JANLVV010000059.1:0-1736 GCF_031364185.1 Salinibacterium sp.
GGAACCGTCGACATGAAGGGCGGTGTCGCGATCGCCCTGAAGCTCGCATCCGAGCTCACCGCGCCGCCCGTTGACCTCACCTGGATCTGGTACGACCACGAGGAGGTCGACAGTGCACTGAATGGCCTCGGCCGGCTGGCCCGCACGAGGCCCGATCTGCTTAAGGGTGACTTTGCGATCCTGGGCGAGCCGACGAGCGCGAAAATTGAGGGTGGATGCAACGGCACGGCCCGCGCCGACATCACGTTGCGCGGCGTAAGGGCGCACTCCGCGCGCTCCTGGGTGGGCCACAACGCCATCCACGACGCCGCGCCCGTCCTCGCCATTCTCGCCTCGTACGAACCCGCAGAACTCGATGTGGACGGGCTGGTCTACCGTGAGGGACTGAATGCGGT
Organism: Salinibacterium sp.; assembly: GCF_031364185.1. NCBI lineage: Bacteria > Bacillati > Actinomycetota > Actinomycetes > Micrococcales > Microbacteriaceae > Salinibacterium > Salinibacterium sp. Next base: position 396 of record NZ_JANLVV010000059.1, read on the forward strand.
GCGAATCTCGGGCGGGGTGGCCGGAAACGTCATCCCCGATGAGGCCGTGGTGAGCATCAACTACCGTTTCGCTCCGAGCCGAAGCGCCGCCGACGCCGAGGCACATCTGCGAGAGGTGTTCGCTGGATTCGACCTCGCTATTACCGACCTAGCCGAGGGTGCTCGGCCGGGCCTCGACGCCCCGCTGGCGCAGGACTTTCTCGCCGCGGTGGGCGGCGCCGCAGCCCCCAAGTACGGCTGGACGGATGTAGCCCGCTTCTCGGCCCTCGGCATCCAGGCCGTCAACTACGGCCCCGGCGACCCGCTGAAGGCCCACGCCGACGACGAGCGGGTGGCCGTCAGCGAGATCCTGGAGTGCGAGCGAGGGTTGCGTGCGTGGCTGAGCGCGAGGTGAGCCGCGGGGCTCGCCGCAACCTCAGGGTTCGCTATCGGCTCACGCCGTGGTGGGCAAAAGTGCTCGTCATTTTCGTCGCCTCCCGCGCGGTCACTACGGCCATCCTGCTGTCGTTCGCCGCCCGGCAGGGGCCGAACGCCTGGACGACCGCGCATCCGGACTATTTCGATTTCGCCGCCATCTGGGATGGCCACTGGTACTACATCATCGCGGTCGCCGGCTACCCGTCGACCCTGCCGGTGACCGCAGACGGCCAGGTGGGCGAGAGCGCCTGGGCCTTCATGCCCGCCTACCCGGCGATCGTGCGGGCGTTCATGCTGCTGACCGGCCAGGGTTTTCCCGTCGTTTCGGTGTTCGTGTCTGTGACGTTCGCGCTGGCCGCTGCGCTGATGTTCTACAGGCTCATGCACCTCGTATTGCCGGCAGGCACGGCGCTGTTCGCGGTGGTGCTGTTCTGCGTTGCCCCGCTGTCGCCAATCCTGCAGGTGTCATACGCGGAGTCGATGCATGCGTTCCTGTTGGCACTCGCGCTTTACCTCCTGATGCGACGCCGCTATTGGATGCTCATCCCGGTGGTCGCCGTTATGTCGCTGACCCGCCCCAGCGGCCTGGCGTTCGCCCTGGCGATGCTGTTGCACGTCGCACACCGGTGGCGGGTGCAGCGACCCTCGGCACGTTCACGGCAGGAGTTCCCGGTGCGTGAGCGGGTGGCATCCATCACCGTAGGGCTGTTCAGTGCGGTCATGGGTGTCGCATGGTTGCTCGTCGCTGCCGCGTTCACGGGCTCGATCACGGCATACACCGACACCGAACTCGCCTGGCGCTCGTCGTACATCGGCTACGGCGAGTTGGTGCCGTTCACTTCGTGGCTCAGCGCCACGGAATTTTGGGCGCCCTGGTTCAGGATGCCGCAGCCGCTGCTGCTCGCACTGCTGGTGCTTATCGTC
>NZ_JANLVV010000007.1:0-1995 GCF_031364185.1 Salinibacterium sp.
CGTGTCGGGCTCATTCGCGGCTTCGGCTCTGAAGCTGCCGAGGTACTCCGTCACGCCCGTGTCGAGTTCGAGACCTATCTCCTCGAGAAGTTCGCGCGATAGGGCGTCAACGGCACTCTCACCGCGTTCGATCTTCCCGCCCGCTTGCATGAACGACGAGCTTCCCCGTTTGCGCACCAGCAGCGTACGACCGTCGGCGTCCGTGATGATCGCGGCAGCTACACGCAACACTGTCGGCCGAAGAGCAGGGCGCTCGGGAATGGCGGCCTGAGGGTCGTCGCCTTGAGCATCCGGTGTGTCAAACACCGCTAAGCCCGACCGTTGCTGCACCGACTCTTCTGGACCTGGCAGCGAGTCGTCTGGGTCGACACCTGACCATAGTGCTCCCTGGTCTTCCTCGGGGTCGAGCGGTGCAAATTCGAGCAGTGCGAATTCGACCGGTGCGGATTCGAATGGTGCGGATTCGACCGGTGCGGATTCGAACGGTGCGGATGGGACCAGCGTGAGGGGTTCATATTCGACGTCCCCAGCACCAGATTCGGGGGTGTGCTCCGTCTCCTCGTCCGAGACAGGCTCGTCGTCTGCGGCAGGCTCGTCGTCCGCGGCAGGCTCGTCGTCTGCACCCGGCTCGTCGTCCGCGGCAGGTTCCTCGTGCGCGACAGCCTCCTCGTGCGCGTCCTGATTGTCGTCTGCGACACCCGCGTCGGTAGGCGCCTGGGCGTGGTCATCCTGCGCGCTTTCGGCCGTCACTGCCTCCAGCTCGACGAGACTCCGCATAGCGGCTACCGGGATGGCTGGCGCCTCCAGTGCGGGCCTGTCAAGCACGAGAACACCGGTATCGAAGTCCAGATGCGGCACGCGCAGACTCGGTCGCGGTGAAGGGGCTTCAATGGGCTGTGTGTCGAGGATGCTCCCCGGATGTTCGCTGGTACGCACCGGCCATTCAGAGTCAGCCACGAAGTCCTGGTCGCCCTTGACTCGTCTGATGTAGTCAGCGAAGCTCGCGGCCTGCTCGGCGTACCAGGTGACCTGGCGTTCGTGGAGGTCGGCCAACGGCACGTCGAGCTGGTCTGGATACGCGGCGGCGAGGGCCTGGGCGACGCGACCCGCCGCAATGGCATCAGACCCGGCGTCGTGAGCATCATCCAGCGCAACGTCGTAGTGAGATGCGGTCACCTCGAGGGTGCGCTTACCCTTGCGGAATTTATCCACGACCTTGTCCAGTACGAGAGGGTCTATCACCGGTGTCGGAGGCCGGAGCGGCTCAAGTCCATGCCTGCGACATTCGCGGTCGAGCAGGCTGAGGTCGTATGGCGCGTTGTACACCACCAGGGGGATCCCGAGCGCGAACAGCACGCGCAGGCTCTGGGTAATTTCGGCAACAACCTCCTGGGCGCTGCGCCCGAGCGCGCGCGCACGCTCCGTGGTGATGCCGTGCACGGCGGAAGCGCCCGCGGGAATCTCGATGCCGGGATCGGCAAGCCAATCCCACCTGGCCACGATCGAGCCGTCCGGGTTGAGAATCGCGATGCAGGCGGACACTATTCGAGCGGTGTCGACATCGACGCCTGTGGTCTCGAGGTCGAAGACGCCGAGCTGGCCCCAGTTGTTCATGCCATCAGGCTACGACCGGGAGGCGACAGCACCGCGCAGGCTCGCTGTTTGCCCATGACGCGGTATTTAGACGCGACTGCCAGCAAAATGGGCATTCCCGAGGTGCAGCCAGTAGAAGCTCTGGGTGCCGAGGGTGAGTTTCACCGTGCCATCGTCGTTCACAGAAGGAAACTCACCTCCACCGAACAGGTCAAACGCCGTCGCACCCGCATAACCGTCGACCTCGATGGTCACTGATACCGGATTGTGCGCAAAGCTGAAGACGCACAGGATCGACTCAGGAGAGTCACCGAACTGGGTGCCGGCACCTTCGTACTCCCTCACGAAAGCCAACACAGACTCGTGATTGGTCCGGAGCACGCGGAGCGACCCGAGGCCGAA
>NZ_JANLVV010000135.1:0-9724 GCF_031364185.1 Salinibacterium sp.
TCCATGAAACAGCGCACTATCGGTACGGTTCAGGTCAGCTCGATCGGGCTCGGCGGAATGCCGATGTCGATTGAGGGTCGGCCCGACAGGGAGCGATCGATCGCCACGATTCATGCGGCGTTGGATGCGGGAATCACCCTCATCGACACGGCGGATTCGTATCACCTGCCGGGCGTTGACGTGGGCCACAACGAAAGCCTGATCGCCGAGGCGCTCGCCTCGTGGGGCTCGGATACTTCGGGGATCCTGGTCGCGACGAAGGGCGGTCATCTTCGCCCCGTCGCAGGCCCCTGGAACCAGAACGGTCACCCCGGTTACCTGAAGGAGGCCGCACAGGCCTCAGCGCGACGACTCGGGGTCGAATCGATCGGCCTCTACCAGTTTCACCGGCCGGATCCCCAGGTCGACTACGCCGACTCGGTCGGGGCGATTCGAGATCTCCTGGACGACGGCACGATTCGCATGGCGGGTATCTCCAACGCGAACCCCAACCAGATCCGGCAGGCGAACGAGATTCTTGGTGGACGACTGGTGTCGGTGCAAAATCAGTTCTCGCCGAAGTTCCGCTCGAGCGAACCCGAGCTTCGCCTGTGCCAGGAACTCGGCATCGCGTTCCTGCCGTGGAGCCCCCTCGGCGGCATCGGGGGAGCGAAAGAGCTGGGCGGGAAATGGGCGCAATTCCAGGACGTAGCCGACGCTCACGAGGTCAGCGCCCAGCAGGTGTGCCTCGCGTGGGAGCTGGCGCTCGCACCGGTCGTGGTGCCGATTCCGGGGTCCTCGCGGCCCGAAAGCATCCGGGACTCAGCGAACGCGGCCGATCTGGTGCTCGATGCGGACGAGATGGCGCGCCTCTCCGGCTAGGGCCGAGGTGGCTGCCGTCAGCGTTGCCCTCACGGTTCACACCGTCGCGTACAGCCCCTCCAATGCCGACTCGATCGAGTCGAAGTTGCCGACCGTTCGCGCATTGTCGTTCTTGAGCCTGAAGCCGCCGGCGGTGCGCAGGATCGTGCCGGCCATGATGTCGGTGATCTGATGCCGGATGATCCACCGGCCGTGCCCGTTCTCAGTCAAGTAGAAGTGTTCAGAGTGTGTCATCGCATCCCTCCGGTCCTCGACAATTCTCGCGGCGCCGACCGACATTAGTGCGCTGGAAAGATGAAGAGCAGATGAACTCATCCGGGAGTCGCTGGGCGGCCTCCCCAACATGTGCATCACCTCAGAATCGTGCCGTGAGCTTGATGTAGGGCGACAGGTGCGGAAGCGTGGCTGACTTCATCGCGTATTCCTGCGTGACAACGGAAGGACGAATCCATGCTCACCCTCACCGATACCGCCACGACTGTCGTCAAATCCATCGTCGACAAGGCGCCCCAGAGCGACGCGGCTGGCCTGCGGATCCACGGCGACTCCCCCGACGCCACCAACTTCAACGTCGCAATCGTTGCCGCTGCCGAGCCCGGCGATTCCGTGGTCGAGGCCGACGGAGCGCGAGTGTTCCTCGAGCCGAACGCCTCGCTGGCGCTCGACGATAAGGTGCTCGACGCCGAGGTCTCCGACTCCGGAGCCGTGACGTTTGCGCTCAACTTGCGCTAGGTTTACTGCCGCCGCGCTCGAGCGCGCCCGATCGGCTCGACCCGGGCGTGCGGCTCAGTCGCCGAACCGCGCCAGGGCGTCAGCGTCCCGCGCCAGGGTGACGGCCCGGCGCACGGTGTCGAGGGCTGCCACCGGGTCGGTCTCGACCTGGGCCAGCGCGTATTGGCGTTCCGCCTCCGCGAGCCGGGTGCGCGCGCTGACCGTGCCGCCCCGGCTGCCGATCAGTTCCCGCACCACGGCGATCTGGCTGGCGGCCGACACCAGGGTTCCGGCATACGCCGCGCGTGCGTGACTGAGGCGGTCGGTCTGGTTGCGGGCGCTGGCCAGCGCGAGATCCAGCTGGCTGATGGCGGCACCAATGCTGTCAAGATCGGCAACCGGATCCGTCGGCCCAGCGTGCGGCGCGAGCGAGCGGTCGACCGCCGCCATCGCGTCGATGATCGCCCGACCTGTCTCCGCATCCGGGGCCGTGTCGCGCTCGGCTTTCGCTTCAACGAGGTCGGAGCGAGCGGCCTCACGCAACTCCGCCAGGGCCTTCGCTGCGGCATCCAGGTCCCGTTCGGTGCGGTCCACCGCGTCGAGCAGAACTTCGGCACGACGCGCGGCCTGGGATGCCTGTTGCAGCGTGGCCGAGACCGCGCTGACCCCGGTGCCCGTGATGGCCGGAGCCGCGGCATCCACCGCCGACATCGCCTCCGTCAGCGCAGACTCGGCCTCATCCGGATTGCCCGAGACGCCCGACAGCGCCGCGGGAGCATATGCCGCGGCCAGGCGCGCGAGGGTGGTTCGGGTCGCGACGAGCCGCTCATGCATCGCCGCGACGGTGGCTCGGAGTTCGGTGACGGTTCCGGCGGCGGAGACCTCGAGCCTGCGCCTGCCCGCGAACGCGGCATCCTGTTGCGTCAGCATGGTGTTGGCCTGGTCGCAGAGCGCGATGATCTGAAGCGTCCACTCTCGTTTCTCGCGATCGCTGTCTGGAGTGCCATCGTCGAGTTGCTGCCTCAGCCGAAAGGCCTCGGCCACTTTCGCACGCGACAGCGCGATCGCCTGCCCGTAGTCGCGGGACTGTTCCGGCCCGAACTGCGCGAGAGCGAAACCGAGCTCATCGTCGGCCTTCCGCACCGCGTCATCCATCTGCACCAACAGGCTGCCCGCCCGCGCACTGAGGTCGTCGAGAGGGGCCGACCCGAACCCGAAGGCGGACGACGAAGCGGCGACACTGCGGTCTCCGCGCCGGCGGAAAAGCACCACGAAGCCCGCGACAACGGCGCCACCGACCAGCACCAGCACGGTCACGACGGCAACCGTGATGCCGGCGACTACATCCATGCCTCGCATTCTACGGGGCCGCGAGTATGCGAAACCCGGAGGTATCTCCGGCCTTTCCGATAACAGGCGTCTTAAGGTTGCGGTGTGTGGCGTGCCAATAAACCTTCCGAAAATTTCGCTGTTGATCCTGATGAGCAGCAGTCTGGTCCCAGCGACCCTGCGACACATCACGTGAACGCACAGCCGCAGGTGACCGCCCCGCACACCCTTAGCCTGGGCGATCCGTCGATTGTCGCCGGTAACGTGGCCGAGCCCGTCTGGGCCGAGTGGCGCGCAGAACTTGCCACCATCGGTGGTCGAAACCCTCTGCTGCACTTCGACGATGCCTCCCGCACCCACATCGAGCTGTCGACTACGCATCCGGGTGGGCTGGCCCAGTTCATCACCGGCAAGACGACACTGCTGTCAAACCTGATTCGGGATGACGTGGCCCTGCGCACGGCAAAACTCGCCGCTGGTGTGATCGCATCCAAGGGGCTCGAGTTGCAGAGCGCTCGAGGCATCGACTCCGTGCATCTCGGTATCGGCATCGCCGAGTGGCGCCATGGTGTCACCGACTATCGCGCGCCGGTGCTGCTGCGCCCGCTGGCCATCCGTCGGCACGGTCGCGATTTCGAGGTGAAGCTTCGCGGGTCTGCATTCCTGAACCCCGCGCTGGCAAGAGTCCTCGCTGAGCAGTTCGATCTTCGACTAGACGCTCAGGCCTTCGTTGCTCTCACCGACGACGATGGCACGTTCAAACCAAACCCGGTCATCGATCGGCTGCGGGGCCTAACCTCCCACCTTGAGCGGTTCGCGGTCAGCCCACGACTAGTGGTCTCCTCCTTCGCCGATGTGGCGAGCGGGCTGGTGGCGGATGCCGCGTCCTTGGAGCATCCCGTCCTCGATGCGCTCGCCGGCAACACCTCGGCGCGGTGGACGATCGAGGAAGGGTATGCGCCGGTCCAGGCCATCGCCGCCGATGAGCGCGCACCGCAGACCGACAGTCTCCTGCTCGATGCCGACTCCGAACAGGAGAACGTGATCGCGCAGATCACCGCAGGCAACTCCATCGTCGTGAGGACGCTCCCCGGCACCGGTGGAACCCAGACCATCGTCAACGCGATCGGCACCCTGGTGGCCCAGAATAAGCGCGTACTTGTCTCCAGCGCGCGCCGGGCATCACTGCTCGCCATCTCCGATCGGCTTACCGACATCGGGCTGCCGGGCATCGCGGTGTCGCCGCGCACACTGCGTCGCGATATCATCCACTCCATCTCCCGCAGCGAGAAAGCCACGCAACCCGCCGTCGGCGAGGTCGATGAGGCCCTCGTCAGGCTCCGCAAGGTGCTGCTTGACTACCGCCTCGGGCTGTCGAAGACGGATGTCGCCCTCAACGCCTCCGTGCTCGAGTGTGTTACCGAGCTCAGCAGGCTCGCGCTGCTCCCGAACCCGCCAGCCACCACGGCTCGGCTGTCACGCCGCACCGTCGAGTTGTTGGCGAAAGACCGCGCCAGAGCAGCCGAGATCATGGTCGCCGCCGCACGACTCGGCGAGTTTCGCTACGGTCCCGGAGATTCGCCCTGGTACGGAGCCCAGTTCGCCAGCGGTGTCGAAGCACTGCGCGCCCACGCGATTGCCAAGCAGCTCAGCGAGAGCGTGCCGAAGCTCGTCGAGTCAGGAATGCACCTCATTTCGGGCACGCACATGCGGCCGTTCCAAACCATCAACGAACTCGGCGTGTACCTTCGCCTGCTGATCGACCTGCGCGACAGCCTTGATCGATTCCTGCCCATGGTGTTCGATCGGTCCATCACCGAACTGATTGCGGCGACGGCCCACCGCAAAGACTTCCCCGAGATGTCGGGTGGCAACCGTCGCAGGCTCCGGAAGCTGGCCGCGGAGTATGTGCGCCCCGGCGTGCGTGTTGGCGACCTCCACCAGGCTCTCGTGCGCATTCAGCAGCAGCGGGTGCTCTGGCATCGATTTGTGGCCGAGGGTGCGACGCCGGAGGTTCCGGTCGGAATCGGTGAGGTGCAGGCGGCATACAACCAGGTCGCGCAAGACCTGTCCGAGCTTGACCAGCCTCTCGGCCTCACCATGCGAGAGACTCAGCTGGGGGTGGTTGCGATCCCGTTCCTCCTTGAGAAGGTTGACAGTCTCGCCGCTGAGTCTGATGTTCTGCACAACCTGCAGGAGCGCACCACCCTGATGGCATCGCTGCGCGAACTTGAGCTCGACCCTCTCATCGACGACCTCGCGCGCCGGCACGTGCCCGAGAAAGACGTCGCCGCCGAACTCGAACTGTCGTGGTGGAAGTCGGCGCTCGAGTCGGTGCTCGAGAGCGAGCGCGCATTGCTGGGGGCGAACACCTCGGTACTCGACCGTCTTGAAGCCGATTTCAGGCTCGTGGATGAGGCTCACGCGCAGGGAAACGCGCAACAACTGGGCTGGCAGCTAGCCGAGAACTGGAAGATCGGCCTGGTCGACTGGCCCGATGAGGCACAGCTTCTTAAGCGCATGCTTGCACGGGAATATGTCACCGCTTTCGACCTGCAAACCACGGCACCGCACCTCTCGCGCTCCGTCGCCCCGGTGTGGCTCGCATCGCCGTACGAGATCGACTCGATTGTCGACACTATGCCGTTCGATGTGGTCGTCCTCGTGGATGCTGGTGCCACGACCATCGCAGAGAACGCCGGTGCCATCCGCCGTGCACAACAGGTCGTGGCGTTCGGTGACCCGGTCACGCAGACTCCGGCCGCGTTCGATATCGGAATCGCCGATCCCGCGGCCGACGATGATGGGGCGCCGTCGCCCACAGACGAGTCGAGGGATGAGCTGCACGCGAACTCCGCCCTGGCGAGGCTCGGTGGGCTGCTTCCCACGTTGTCCCTGACACGAAGCTACCGGCCGGGTGGCGAAGACCTGGCCGAGCTGGTCAACCGTCGCTTCTACGGCGGCAGAATTCTCTCCCTCCCCTGGGCGGGCAGCTTCCTCGGGCACGGCAGTCTCGCCCTCGAATATGTGGTCGACGGTCACGGGATGCCCGATCCGGACTCTGGCGCTGTCGAGAGCCCCGACGCCGAGGTCGATCGTGTCGTCGACCTCGTGCTCGATCATGCGATGAAGCGCCCACACGAATCTCTCATGGTGATCACCGCCAGCCCGAAGCACGCGGTGCGGGTGATGCAGGCGGTGCTGGATGCGGCCGGGACTCGCGCGGGGCTCATCGACTTTGTCATCAGTGACCGGGCCGAACCGTTCACCGTTTCGACGATCGACCAGGCCGTCGCGCAGAGCCGCGACCGGGTCATCTTCTCGATTGGCTACGGGCGCACGCCCCACGGCAGGGTGCTGTCAGACTTCGGCACCCTCGGTGAACCGGGCGGCGAACGCATGCTGGCGGTGGCCATGACCAGGGCTCGCCGGTCGATGGTCATCGTCAGTTCATTCACGCCAGACGACCTCGAAGACGGCCGGATGAAGCATGGCGCCGTTGCGCTCGCCGAGATCCTCGGCGAGATTGGTGCCCGGCAGGCGGCGCAGCCGATTCCCGACGACAGCGAGCCGATGCTCGTCGATCTCGCCCGACGGCTGCGGCTTCGTGGGCTCACCGTGGCGCTGGGGCATCGCGGAAAACTGGGGCTTGTGGCATCCAGGGGCGGAATGTGCGTGGCCATCGAGACTGACACCGTGCTGCATCGTTCGAGCCTGCGCGAGTCGCTTCGACTGCGGCCGGAACTGCTGCGTCGACTGGGATGGCACTACCTGCGCGTGCACGCCTTCGAGCTGTTCAGCGACCCGGACGCCGTGGCCGCAAAGGTCGCGATCATGCTGGGTGCCGACCCGGCACCGGCCACGGAGCCGATCAGCGTGATCGTGAATTCAACGAAGCGGCAGGATGACCCGGACGCGATAACGTGACCGACGCAGGTCCCGCACACCGCGCCCGGCCGAGCGAGGAGGCGCCTCTCGCCGACAGCAGGCCCGCCACGCCACGCCCCCGACACCGTCGGGTGAGCACCGAGGCACCGTCCGGGTCGGACACGTCGCCGTCACCGGAGCCATCGCGGCACACCGCCGCCGAGAACGATGAACAGCTGCGCCGCGACAAGCCCCCGCACTGGGGATGAGCCCGGCGCGTGAAGGCTAACCGTCGGTGTGCTTGCCGCTCTCGACGGTCGGCTTCGCCAACAGGTCACGAATCTCGACGAGCAGGTCGATTTCGGTGATGACCGGCTCCTGCACCACTGCTCCGCCGGCCTGCTTCCGTGCCTCAGCGCGCTTCTTCAGGATGTTGACCGGCACGATGAGCGCGAAATAGACGACCAGGGCGACCAGCAGGAAATTGAGGACCGCAGCGAGAACCGCTCCGAAGTAGAGGGTCGCCACATCCCCAGACACGGTGGGAATTTTTACCGGGAACGCCTTCGCGAGGTCGGCCGCATTGAACAGCGCGCCGATCGCGGGGTTAATGACACCGGTGACGATGGAGGTCACGATGCCGGTGAACGCCGCACCGATGACCACTGCGACAGCAAGATCGATCACGTTGCCGCGGAGGATGAATTCTTTGAAGCCGTTCAACATGGTTGATTCCTAACTGCCAGGGCTCGCGCTGGAGCTGCCGGAAGAGCCTGCGGGTTTGGTTGCCTCTTTCCCGGGAGACAACCTAGCGCTAGTTGACTCCTTCGCGGTTGAGCTTGATTCAGATGACGTGGAGGCCGCAGACGTATCGCCCGATGACCCCGATTCTGAGGATGCCGATGCCGATGCCGATGCCGATCCGGACTTCGACTTCTCGGCCGCGCGCGAATCGGTTCGGTAGAAACCCGAGCCGCTGAATGACACGCCCACGGGCGAGAAAACCTTGCGCAGCAGGCCTCCGCAGGTCGGGCACACGGTCAGGCTGTCGTCTGTGAACGCCTGCACGATATCGAATGCGCTGGCGCACTCGGTGCAGCGGTAGGAGTAGGTGGGCACACGGATCCTTACAAATCAGAAGGCGACGATGCCTGAGGGGGTCACCACCCCGGTGATGCGTTGGTCGTGACGTTCACTCGGCACCGCATCCACGAGCTCGTGGTCGAAGATCACAGCATAGACCGGGGGGCACTGCTGCATCGATCCGAGGGTCTTGTCGAAGTAGCCTCGACCCCAGCCCATGCGCATTCCACTGCGATCGACGGATGCCGCAGGCACGATGATGAGGTCAACCTCGTCGATCGCGTTGGGGCTGAGCAGCTCGCTCGTGGGAGTGGGCATGCCGAAGACGTCTTCGTCCTCCTCCGCACCGTCATACGGCGCCCAATCGAGGAGGCCGTCGGAGCGGGAGATGGGCAGCAGCACCCTGATGCCGGTGCCGCACGCCCAGGCCAGGAAACCTCTGGTGCTCGGCTCAACCGGTGTCGAAAGGTAGGCCGAAACAGAGCGCGACCTCAGCCTCGTGGCGAGCTGGATGAGGTTTCGGGTGATCGCAGCATCCGCCTCAGCGCGCTCGGTCGAGGTGGTGATGCGGCGGCGCTCGCGAATTTCGGCGCGCATAGCACGCTTCTCGAGGCTGACGTCGTCGTGCATGCGATCCATACTAAGAGCTTCAGTGCCGATACCCTGATCACTATGGCATTCAGGATCACAAAAGCAGTTGTACCCGCCGCGGGCCTCGGTACCCGATTTCTGCCCGCAACCAAAGCGATGCCCAAAGAAATGCTGCCTGTCGTTGACAAGCCGGCAATCCAGTACGTCGTCGAAGAAGCGGTGGCCGCGGGGCTCACCGACGTGTTGATGATCACCGGGCGCAACAAGAATGCACTCGAGAACCATTTCGACAGGATGACCGAGCTGGAGGCCACGCTGGAAGAAAAGGGTGACACCGACCGCCTCAAGAAGGTCGAATACTCCAACGATCTCGCCGATATGCACTATGTGCGCCAGGGTGACCCCCGCGGACTCGGCCATGCCGTGCTGAGATCCAAGATGCACGTGGGGCGCGAACCGTTCGCCGTGCTTCTCGGTGACGACCTCATCGACCCTCGCGACGTGCTGCTGTCGCGCATGATCACCGAGCAGAACAACCGCAACGCGAGCATCGTTGCGCTGATGGAAGTAGACCCGGCGCAGACCCAGATGTACGGCATCGCGACCGTCGAGAAAACGGGAACCCCCGACGTCGTCAAGATCACGGGCCTCGTGGAGAAGCCCGCTCCGGGCACCGCGCCATCCAATTTCGCCATCATCGGCCGCTATGTGCTTCAACCTGACGTGTTCGACGTGCTTGAGCACACCGAGCCTGGCAAGGGCAATGAGATTCAGTTGACGGATGCGCTGCAGACGATGGCGGGAGAGAACATTGCCGGCGGGGTGTACGGTGTGGTCTTCCGCGGGCGTCGCTACGACACGGGCGACCGGGTCGACTACATCAAGGCCATCGTGCAACTCGCGGTCGAACGCGACGACCTCGGGCCCGAGCTGCGTCCGTGGCTTAAGCGGTTCTCAGCCGCCCTCGACTGACGTGGCCGCGACGATTCCCACGCTCTCGGAGGGGCGCACGACCATTCGTCCGATCCGGCTTCGGGATGCGAAGATCCTCGACCGGGAGCTATCCCACAACCGCAGCTGGCTGCGCAAGTGGGAGGCTACCAACCCACACGGTCCGATGTCGTTCGACGTGCGATCGAGCATCCGTAGTCTGCAGCAGAATGCGCGCGGCGGGTTCGGGCTGCCGTTCGTGATCGAGTACGACGGTGAGCTCGCGGGGCAGCTGAACGTGTCATCCATCACCTACGGTTCGCTGTCGTCGGCGACCATCGGGTACTGGGTG
>NZ_JANLVV010000164.1:0-1818 GCF_031364185.1 Salinibacterium sp.
GCCGCCATGGCTTCGCACGCCGCGACGCCGTAGGAGCCAACCCGAAACTGGTCCAGAATCACATCGGCATCTCCAATATGATGTGGCATATCCGCGGCCGGGATCGCGTGCAGCCGGCGGTACTCGACGACTCCGTTCTCCACGAGCGCCTGAAGAAGCGGATCGACGAATTCGGTGCCCTTCATCGACGCCATGCTGGGGATATGCGCCACGACGAAGGCTTCTGCGCTGAGCAGCGGGCGGCCACTATGCCAACGAGGGGCGTCGACGACAACGGGGCACCAGTGCGCGCTCGGCAGGTCGAAGAGCAGGTCCGGCGTAGAGACAAAGATCGGTCGGCTCTCACGCGCGAGCAGTTCCAGGTTGGCATCGACCTCGCGCTGAGTGAGCTTCGTGAGATCGGATGTCTCGGCGAACGGCGACCACGGTGTGCGATCCACATGCCGCTGCGGTGACCGCACATCGGTGCCATGGGCGAGGAACGCGCTGGAGATTCCCGCATTGTCGAGCGCCGCGAGCTCTCGGCCCACGTCGCGGTCGAACAACGAGCCGAACAACGGCCGTTCGGCCTCATAGAGAACGTGCGTAAACTTGCGCACGGCATCGAGTTCGCTATGTTGCCATGCCCTCGAGGCGTTGTATACCGCTACGGGTACCGTGGTGTCGGCGGCGAAGCCGAATCCACCCGGGAGCTCCACCGCCATATTGCGCGCGCCGAGTCCAGGGTCGGATGCCTCGAGTGCTCTTGCCCAGCGATAGGCCTGGCCGGCATAGTTGGTCGGCCCGATGTACACCCGGACCGGAGTGCCTGGCGCATCAGTAGCCGCGGGAATCGACGACGGGTTGTGTGCTCCGAGTGCGCGCGACGCAATACGTCCAGCAAGCCCATCCGGATTCTTCGCTACGGAGTCGATCAGGCGGTTCATCCATTGGGGAAGACGACGACGGTTGCGTACCATCGCGGACATGACTCGAAACGCTGCCCTGCGAAACGAGGTCATCGAGGTGCCGATCCCCGCGAGTTCTCGACGACGCTTACAACCCGGTCTGCCATGGTGTCGAGCGAATGATGCTCGGCAGTCCAGGCGGCGAGGCTGCTTCGTTCCGGGGGGGTCAGAGGATTTTCTGCCATCGATTCGAGGGCGCGGGCGACAGCCTCTGGGTTGTAATCGGCGACGGCGCCGGCACGATGTGATTGCCCAGCGGCTATCAGGAATGGGCCGGTCGGGCCGGGGCCTGCGAATACCGTAGGACAGCCGGAGGCTAGCGACGAGTACACCTTAGAGGTGAAGGCATAGTCGTAGTCGGCATCAGGGTGGAGGCTTGCCAGCGACGCAACAGCGTCGTGCAGAATCGGCGCGAGGTGCGCCGCCGATACAGGGTCTCGAAACTCGACTCGGTCCGGCGCCAGTTCGGCAGCTCGCGCTGTCAGTCTCGCTCGCTCGCTTCCGTTCCCGATGAAGAGCAGCCGATATTCGGGATGCTGCGGGAGGAAGATCGCGAAGGCATCGATGAAGATGTCCGCTCCGTGCCACTCCGAGTAACTGCCCGCGTAGACGAAATAGGGACTATCGTGTGCGCCCGTCGCCTCGGCATAGCCGAAGACTGTGGTGTCGGCGCCGAAACCGACGACGGTGAAGGGGTGCGACTCCCGAGTTCGCGAAATCGGTCGACGACCCCCTGCGAGATAGTCACCGCACCAGTCGCGCCAGCGACCGCGAAGAGTTCTACCTTCCGCAGTAGACGGAGGACGAAGGACGATCGGGTGGCCATCGCCGCAGCATCCGACCAAATATCTGCCGCATCATAAATGTAGGG
>NZ_JANLVV010000183.1:0-1045 GCF_031364185.1 Salinibacterium sp.
AGCAGGAACGCGTGGAGGCACATCAGCCCGACCACCTCGGCCGATCCATACACGTAGCGCTCAAAACTGGCCTGGTCGTGTCGCTTCTGGCTGAGATCCATGCGCATCGACTCGAAGAAAGGGGCGGTCAACTCACTGCCGAACGACACCTCGCGCGCGGTCAACGCAAAAGCATGAACCACCAGATTGGCGCTGAAGCCATGCTCGATGGCGTGCTCGGTCTCGCGCTCGAGCGTGTCGAGAACCCGGCCGGCGCCCGGCATGTCCATCCCCGCTTGCTCGGCGGCACCATCCACGATCTCGTCGGCCACGCGCACGAGCGCGTAAATGTTCTCGACGTTTTGCCGAACACCGGGCCCGAGCAATCGGGAGGCGAGCCCGAACGACGTCGAATAGCGCCGGATGACGATGCTCGCCGTCTCCTCGGCGACGCGGTCATACAGCGAAAGTCTGACCGCCGCTTTCACGGGGTGCGGTGCGCTCACTTGACCCTGCCCAACACGGAATCGACAACCGGATGGAGCTCGGCTCGCAGCGCCGGCGAGATGTGTGGCTCGGCCAGTCGCGCGAGCGCACGGTTCGCGTAGTACCGAGCGAGCCCCTCGGCGAACGACCGGGCGCCGCAGTCAATGAGCACATCCCGAAGGCGCTGGGCCTGGGCATCGGTGAGTTCGGGATCGCCCAGCAGCGGCGAGACCTCCGCCCAGTCGCGGGTGCTCGTCGCGTAGGCGATGAGCACGGTGCGCTTGCCCTCCCGCAGGTCACCGATCGTCGTCTTGCCGGTCTCCTCCGCGAGGCCGAAGACCCAGAGAAGGTCATCCACAATCTGATAGGCGATGCCGATCTCACGACCAAAATCGCCGAGCGTGCTGACCACATCTTCGGAAGCACCCGCGAGAATCGCCCCGGCCTGCAGGGGGCACTCGAACGAGTAGACGGCGGTCTTGTAGCGCTCCATCGTGAGGATGTCGTCGACGCGGGGAACCTCGGTGGAGATCTGGAAGTCGACGTCGATCAGCTCGCCGGCCGCCGAGGCGAACAACGC
>NZ_JANLVV010000240.1:0-3778 GCF_031364185.1 Salinibacterium sp.
ATGCTTCTGAAACGCGGCCTCAGAGTAGCTCGCGTCGGTGTGGCCCAGGCCGGTGTACCACGAGCGTCCGCCCTCAAATTCCTGGCACCACGAGATCGGATGCTCCGGCCCCATGTTGCCGCCGGTGTACGACTTCTCATCGAGCGATAGCAGCACATGCACCTTGTCCCGGTCGAGACTGCGGAAGTTGTACCACTCGTCCGTGCGGTCCCAGGTGTCACCATCGAGATGCTTGGTGGACTCGTTCATGTCATCTTCGACCGTGATCGAGGCGAGCTGCGGAGCAGGATGTCCGTTGAAGTAGCCGCCGATAAGCTGGCCATAGAAGGCCCAGTCATACTCGGTATCGGTGGCCGAGTGGATGCCAGCAAACCCCCCACCACCCCGAATGTAGGCCTCGAAAGTCGACTGCTGTCCCGCATCCAGCACGTCGCCCGTGGTCGAATTGAAGACGACCGCATCGAAGCCGGCGAGCACCTCCGCATTCGCCGAATCGAAGACGGTAGCGTCTTCGCTGAACACGGCCTCGAAGTTGTTATCGGCCGCAAGCTGTGAAATGAGCGCGTTGGCAAGCGGAATCGCTCCGTGGCGGAAGCCAGCCGTCTTCGAGAAGACGAGCACACGGAAGTCGACGGGCTGGGCCGCGACAGCGGGTTGGCTCACGTCAGTGGATTGAGAAACGTCAGTGGATTGAGCAACGTCAGCGGGTTGGGCTGCGGCAGCCGAATCTAGGGTCAGCGGCACAACAAAGCCAGAGACCATGGCGACCGAAGCGAGAAGCGAGAGCACCCGTGCGGTGGCACGTCGGGCGAGGCTGATTGCATTTCTCATGGGGGGACTCCTAGCGTCGACGATTCACCTGGCCCTGGTTTTCGTGACCGCGACGGGGGCAGTCCACGATGACGGTGCCTGGTGCGAGGCTAGGGCGTATAAATGTTGTTTGTCAAGCTAAATACATGACCATGCATACAAGAAAAATTTTTTATCAGCTGTGGACGTGAATTGGGCAGAAAAAAAGGGGATTTTTACGCGGGCTAGCTGGTCTTCACATTCTTCCTCAGTTGCAACAATTGCCGACGACTCATCGTCCTAATTCTTCGGCGTGAGACCGCTCGTGGTGAGAGCGCGTGCTCCGGCCGGGTCGGCCAGAAGCGGCGCGAGGGCCAACTCGGCCGCCCCGATCATGAGCAAACTGGATCCCAGCACCGCCCTGGTGATGGTCGCGACCTCCCGCGGGCCATGAAGGGCCCTGGAGGCGACCTGCACGGTCAGCCGTTCGGGGTTGAGCTGGAAGAGGGTCGCAAGAAAACCACCCAGGACGATCCGCTCGGGGTTGAAGATGTTGACTACATTGCTTAGCGCGATCGCAAGGAAGTCGAGCTGTGCATTGACCTCGGTAGCGATGACATCGTTCCACCCCGCTGCCAGGGCAACCTCGACATCGTCGATGTCGGCACCGCGAAGCCCCACGAGATCCTGCAGGCGGCCAAGAGAGACCTCGGTCTCGAGGCATCCGATCGATCCGCAGTGGCACACGACCCCATCAGAATTGACGAGGGTGTGACCAATCTCGCCCGCGAATCCAGCCGCCCCCGTGCGCAGCGAGCCGTTGCTCACGATTCCACCCCCGACGCCGCTGGCGCCCCCATTGAGGTAGATCAAATCCATCGAGCCCACCCCGGCGCCAAACAGAAGTTCGGCAACTGCTCCCAGTGACGCATCGTTTGCGGCCCAGACCGGAAAGCCGGTGGCCTCCTGGAGCAGTCGTGCGATCGGCTCATCCTTCCACCCGAGGTGGGGTGCATAGGTGACGATGCCGTCGGCCGCGCGGGTGAGTCCGGGGACAGCAACGCCCATTCCCACCACCCGGTAGCGCGAGTGCAGTTCAGAGCGGATCCCGTCAATGACGGCTGCCGAAACGTTGACCACCTCCTGCACCGAAGGGATGTGCGCAGTCTCGTAGCGAACCTTCTTGAGCACACGCCCGCCGAGCGCGACCAGGCCGATGGTGATCGCATCCACCTCTGGATTGATGGCGAGCGCGACCATCGCTCCGCTCGGATTGACCTCGGGGCTCGGTCTTCCGATCATCGCGGTCGTGGTCGGCGCAGTCTCGTACACGAGCCCGAGATCGACCAGCTGCCCGCTCAGAGTCGCGACGGTTGATCTATTGAGTCCGGTCGCCCGAGTGAGCTCGGATCTACTGAGCGCACCGCGATGATGAACGAGCGAAAGAATGAGCGAGAGGTTCGTCCTGCGCGATTCGCTGGTCATCGCCGTTGTCGCTAACCCGAACAGGGGCGGTTCGGTGGTCGACACGGCGTGGTCTTCTCGCAGCCCTGCGGCTATTTGGTGCTGAACGCGGCATCGAAGGCGGCGGTCGGCGCGTCAAAGGCGAGCCTCCGCACGAACTCGAGGGCTTCGGGCGCTCCGAGCAGTCGATCCATGCCGGCATCCTCCCACTCGACCGAGGTCGGGCCGGTGTAGCCGATCTGATTGAGCATCCTGAAGCAGTTCTCCCATGGCACATCGCCGTGGCCGGTCGAGATGAAGTCCCAGCCGCGACGGCCGTCCGCCCACGCCAGTAGTGAGCCGAGTCGGCCGTTCCTGCCATTTCCCACGCGCTTCTTGGTGTCCTTAATGTGCACGTTGAAGATGCGGTCTCTAAAGTCGTACAGAAACCCCACCGGGTCAATGTCCTGCCAGACCATGTGGCTCGGGTCCCAGTTTAATCCGAACGATTCGCGGTGGCCGATGGCCTCCATCGTTCGCACGGTGGTCCAGTAGTCGAACGCGATCTCGGAGGGGTGAACCTCCAACGCAAACCGCACCCCCACCTCGTCGAATACGTCCATGATCGGGTTCCAGCGGTCGGCAAAGTCCTGGTAGCCGGCGTCAATCGCCTCCTGCGAAACGGGCGGGAACATCGCGACATACTTCCAGATGGATGACCCGGTGAACCCGGTGACCGTCTTCACCCCGAGTTTCGCCGCCAGCCGTGCCGTGTTCTTCATCTCCTCGGCCGCGCGCTGGCGCACTCCCTCCGGCTCACCATCGCCCCACACGGAGTCCGGCAGGATGTCGCGGTGGCGCTGGTCGATCGGGTCGTCGCACACGGCCTGGCCCTTGAGGTGGTTTGAGATTGCCCACACCTTCAGGTTGTGGCGTTCGAGGAGATCGAGTTTGGATGACACATAGTCGGAGTCATCCCAGCGGTTGGGGTCGAGGTGATCCCCCCAGCAGGCGATTTCGAGTCCGTCATAGCCCCAATCCGAGGCCAGCCGAACGACCTCTGCGAGCGGGAGGTCGGCCCATTGGCCGGTGAACAGTGTGACGGGTCGGGTCATGATGGGCTCCCTGATTCGTGAGTGATCGCCGTCCAGGCGCTTCCATTGTGTGAACTCGACTCCACTGCGGCAAGCACTCGCTGCACCTGCAGCCCATCGTCAAAGGATGGTGTCGGCTGGGTGCCGCTCGTGATCGCGTCGACGAAGTCCTTCACCTGGTTCGAGAAGGCGTGCTCATAGCCGAGCATGTGCCCGGCGGGCCACCATGCTGCGATATAGGGATGCTCGGGCTCGGTCACCAATATCTTGGTGAAACCCTGCAGCGTGGCATCCACCGTCGCGTCATAGAACTGCAGCGAGTTAAGGTCTTCGAGGTCGAAGGCCAGCGCACCCTTCGAGCCAGATACCTCCACCCTCAGGGCGTTCTTGCGGCCGGTGGCGAACCGGGTGGCCTCGAAAATTCCGAGCACCCCGCTGTCGAAGCGGCCGGT
>NZ_JANLVV010000241.1:0-1938 GCF_031364185.1 Salinibacterium sp.
ACCGTGGGCTTTCTCGCGGTGGCTGCGGGGCGTGACCTGCGAAGAGCCGACCGCCAGCTCATCCTCACCTCCTGCATGTTGCTGTCACTGACCGTGAAGCGCGCGCGGGAGGCATCACAGGCCGAAGCCGCACTGGGAGGCGTCATCGCCGCGCTCATCCTGGCGGGCCACGTGGATGCCGCTCGCCTCGCCACCGAGCACGCCACCCTGCCGCCGATGGGCAGCTTCGTCAGGATTCTGGCCGTGCGGGGATCGTCACAGGCGCGACTCGATGACCACGAGCTCGCGGCGATCATCGGCTCGCTGCGCGTCGCCGGGACTGCCTCTGATCTGACAGCACTGGAGCTGCGCAATCGCGTCGCCGGATCGGTGCTGCGCACCACGGTCGGTGGCCTCCGCCTCGTGATCCTGCCCGAGCCAGGTCAGCGGGGTGCAACTACACTGATCCCCATCTCGGGGAGCGCCACAGCCCCGGGTGCATCCTTCGCGGCCGCACTGAGCCAGCCGCTGCTCCTCGAAGCGGTCGCAGGCTTCGTGGCGCAGGTCACAGTCGCCTGTCGTTCGGCGTCACCCGGCACGATCGGCGTTGTTGATGGTTCCGACGATGATCGGGAAAACATGTGGGTGGATGCCCTCACTCGGCATCCCCGCGGCGACCTCAGTGGCACGGTGCGCACGTACCTGGCTCACCGAGGGCAGTGGGAGAGCGCTGCGCGGGAGTTGGGCATCCATCGCAACTCGCTGCGCCACCGGATCGCCGTAGCGACCGAGCTGATCGGAGCCGACCTTACCGACCCTGACACCGCGGCGACCCTGTGGATTGCGCTACGACGCCGATCGGTCGGGAGCTGATCGGGCTCAGTGCGCGAGCCAGTCGCGCAGCTGCCCATCCTGTTGCCCCAGCAGCGGCGGGGCTGAGTTGGGACGTGTGATCGGAGGATTCCAGGTGATGGGATGCCGCACCTGGGTCGCGACCGCCACCCCGGTCGAATCGAACACCTCGATTATCGGCTCAAGCCCGAGGGAGTCGGCGAGCGCTATGCCGTCGGCGATCGTGCCGACACGGCCCGCGGGCACGCCTGCCGCCGTCAGTCGACGCTGCCATTCGGCGGAATCCTGGTGTCGAAGCTGTTGCTCGAGCAGCGGCACGAGCACGGCACGGTTACGGACCCTCATTGCGTTGACGGAAAAACGCGGGTCGTCACACAGTTGCGGAGAGCCGAGCACGGCCGCCAAACGCCGGAACTGGGCATCGTTTCCGCAGGCGACAACGATCTGACCGTCCGCGCATTCGAGCGATTCGTAGGGGGCAATCGAAGGATGCGCGTTGCCAAGGCGCCCGGGAACCACCCCCGCACCGAGGAACGCCTGCGCCTGGTTTGCCAGTGCACCCTGAAGGCTAGACAGCAGATTCACCTCCAGCAGCGCGCCGGAGCCAGTGGTCTGCCTCTGGAGCAGCGCCGCAAGGACGCCGGCGACGGCATCCTTCGCCGTAAGCACATCGACGATCGCCACGCCGGTCTTCAACGCCGGCCCGTGTGTCTGACCCGTGATGCTCATCAACCCTCCCAGCGCCTGCACGACCACGTCGTAGCCGAGCAGGTCGCGCCCGCCGGCGCTGCCGAATCCGGAGATGGAGGCGTAGACGACACCCGGGTTCGACGTCTTTGCTTCGTCGTAGCCGAGCCCGAGCTTGTCCATACCCCCGGGCGCGAAATTCTCTACGACCACGTCGGCTCGGGCGATCAGGGTGCGGGCCAGGTCACGGTCGGCCGGATCGGCGAGGTCGAGACACAGCGATTCCTTGTTGCGATTCACGCTGTCGAAATAGGTCGACCCCGTGGCCGAGTGCGGCGGCCCCCAGGATCGGGTGTCGTCGCCGGTTACTGGGCGCTCGACCTTGATCACCCGCGCACCGAGGTCGGCGAGCATCATCGT
>NZ_JANLVV010000261.1:0-17062 GCF_031364185.1 Salinibacterium sp.
GCGATGATCGTGCTGTAGCCCTGCGCGCTGAACTGGCCCACGAGGCACTGGCCGCCCATGAGCACCGAAAACACCAGGGAGTCAACGGGCAGGTCGATCGCCGTTCGATCGGCGGTGACCTGCATATCGGCCTTGATAAAACCAACACTCACGAGGTTGTCGACCACACCGCGACCTTCGGGGATGACGTTGCCAGCGGCGATGAAGTATTGCTGGTTGACCTCGTCGAAGAACGGCTTATTCTCGGCAGCGGTTCCTCCGGCCACCAGTGCTGGTGTGGGTGGGAGAGTCGGAGTCGGTGAGCCGCTGCCCTCCGCTGGCGACGAGCCACTGGGATCAGCGGTCACCGGTGGCGTGGGAGGCTGCCCAATGCAGGCGGTCAGCAGGATCATTAGGCCCAGCACTGCGCCCGCGAGCGTGCAGGTTCTCACTCTCAACGCCACCGCTGACCTCTCCCCTGCTCGCCCATGACTCCCCGAGGCGGCCACGCGGCGGGCGCGCGACCGATCAGGGCGAGTATAGGGCCGCCAGCCGAGGGAGGGTTGCCGAGGGAGATCCTCAGAACGGCAGCGCGAGGGCGTCTGCCTCATCCCTGGCCGGTCCATCGGCGGATTCATTGCCATAACTGTCCACGTCGTGATCTTCGGTTCCATCGCCGCCCGCGATTGGGTCGACGGGAGCGGTGCTCGACTCCCACCCTTCCGCCGGGTCGCCGCCACTCCCCCCGAGCACGGGTGCCGTCACATCGTCGGTGGCACGGTTGGCGCCTGACGAGATGGTGCGGGAGAAGCTTGAGGTTCCCCAGGAGAGGTCGTGACCGATCGCATCCGCCTCGATGTCGACCGTGGTGCCCGTGCGTTCGCCGTTCTGCCACTCGCGAATGCGTAGTCGGCCGCTGACAATCACACGATCGCCCTTATTGACCGACCCGGTGCAATTCACACCAAGTTGGCGAAAGGCCGAGATGGTGTACCAATTCGTGTCGACATCGATCCACTTCTCTTTGGTTCGATCAAAACGCCGTTGCGCAGACGCTAGCCTGAACGACGAAATAGTGAGGCCGTCGTTCGTGCGGATGTGTCGGGGGGTGGTGGCCACCAGGCCGGTGAGGGTAATGCTGTCAGTCATGGTCACTCCGTCTGCGAGGGGAATCCCGGCGTGGAAGGTCTCCAGTGCGGGGGCTCGAAGCCCGGGGTCGGCACTCGTGCCGGGAAGCCGCCCCGGGCCTCGATGACCCCAGTGTTGCCGCTGCCGAAACGGAAAAACGCCGACCTTCCCCAATGGGGGAAAGGTCGGCGTGCAGCATGGATCTGGAGGAGAAGAGCCTCGGGTTCAGTGTTCCCGGAATTCAGGCCACTCAGCGCCGGGAAGCAGAGCCGCGTGCAGCGCGCTCTTCGCAACCTCCAGCGTGGGGTACGCGGCGCGGAAATCGTCGTCCGCCACCAGCTTGAACGTGAAACCACTCTCAACCCGATGGAGTGAACCCACGGCCCCAGCTGGCCCGAAGGCCACCCAGGTCTGACCGGTCAATGTCATGTCGCTCATCGTTGAGCTCCTGTTCTGCTCCTCACTGTTCAGGAGCAAGTCGACGCTACGCCGAATGCATAACAAATGAGCAGGAGACCGGGATATTCGCGAGGGTTCACGACGCGAGCACGTACTCCGCGAACGACTTTCGGATCTTGTTGACCTTAGGCAGTGCCACCGCCATGCAGTAGCCCTGCCCCGGATTCTTCGCGAAGAAGTCCTGGTGATACGACTCGGCGCGGTACCAGTCGCCGAGCGGCTCCAGCGTCGTCACCAACCCACCGTCCCAATATTCTGATGCGCGATCACGTGCGGCCTCGAAAATCGCCTGTTGCGCGTCATCCGTGTAGAACATCGCTGAACGGTATTGGGTGCCGACATCGGCACCCTGGCGGTTGAGCTGGCGTGGGTCGTGGAGACTGAAGAACACGTCGAGGATCACCTCATCAGGAATGACGTCGGAATCGAATGTGACCGCCACGGCCTCGGCGTGTCCTGTTCGGCCAGAACAGACCGAATCGTAATCGGGGTTCACTGTCTCGCCGCCGGTGTAGCCCGACACGACATCCTGAACGCCCCTCAGAGTGCGGTAAACCGCGTCGAGGCACCAGAAACAACCGCCTGCTAAAACGAAGGTGTGCATGGGGGTGAGCCTACTTTCTTGACATCTGTAGCGGGCCTGTTGGCCCTTCAGGCAAACAACCAGCGCCATCGGACCATTCCCGCCAGCGCCTTAGGCTGGACAAATGCCTTATCACGCCGCAGACACCCGCTACGAATCCATCGACTACGTGAGGGTGGGCCGCAGCGGCCTGAGACTGCCGAAGATTTCTCTCGGCATCTGGAACAACTTCGGCTATGACCGGCCTCTCGACACCCAGCGGGCGATCATCCGACGGGCTTTCGATCTCGGAGTGACCCACATCGACATTGCCAACAACTACGGCCCGCCTCCAGGCTCGGCCGAAAGCAACTTCGGCACCATCTTCTCCCAGGACCTGGCGCCCTACCGCGATGAGCTCATCATCTCCAGCAAGGCCGGCTACACGATGTGGGACGGTCCCTATCAGGATTTTGGATCTCGCAAATACCTGCTCTCATCACTTGACGCGAGCCTGAAGCGCACCGGACTCGACTACTTTGATGTCTTCTACTCGCACCGCCCTGACCCCGAAACCCCGATAGAAGAAACCATGGGCGCGCTGGCAAGTGCGGTTCACTCGGGCAAAGCGCTGTACGTCGGCATCTCCAACTACAGCCCGGAACAGACTCGCGCAGCACACGCCGCACTCGCCGTTCACCACGTTCCGCTGACGATTCACCAGCCGCGGTACAACATGTTCGATCGTCACATCGAAGCCGGGCTGTTCCCGGTTCTCGACGACCTCGGGATGGGCAGCATCGTGTTCTCGCCGCTCGCGCAGGGCCTGCTGACAGATCGCTACCTCGACGGTATTCCGGATGACTCTCGTGCGGCGAACAGCCCATTCCTCGGCGCATCCAATATCACTAACGACTATCTTTCGCGTGTGCGCGGGCTGAACGACATCGCGCGAGAGCGCGGCCAGAGCGTGGCGCAGCTTGCGCTGTCGTGGGTGCTGCGAATTCCGCAGGTTACGTCGGCGCTGATCGGTGCCAGTAGCGTCGCGCAGCTGGAGAACAATCTTGCCGCCCTCGATTTTGACGCGCTGACTACTGAGGAGATTCGCGCCATCGACGAATTTGCGGTGGATGGCACAGGCACCCACAGCTGATCAGCGGGCCCGCCGAACAATGTCAGCGGTAGAATATATCTTCGAATAAAGCCCTTCACTTCATTCGAGGAGACATCGTGACCACGCTAGATTTCGTCGGAACACACCGTATTCACTCCGCAGGCCTTAGCTCGGGCATCGCCATGATCCAGTTGCACGACGACCTATGGCGGGTGACCCGTCCTGGCGGCGAGGTGGTCGGTTACGTGGAACGCAGCGCCACGCCATCCGGGCATCGCTATCGCGCCAAGCGGATGCTGCAACGCCAGCGCAGGTTCCTGCCGATCGGTGATTTCTGGGAGCTCGACGACGCGATGGACTGCTTCAGGTTCTGACGGTGCCGGCGTAAACCGTGCCGGCTTTAGCCGACTCGCCTACGCGGTGACTCGTGGTCGGTGAGAGCGGGGTTACAGTGCCTCCATGGTGCAGCAGTGGTGGAATGATATTGTCCGTTGGTTCAACTCTGACGGTGGCCAGACGGTCATCACGAGTGCGATCATCCCGTTCATCGCGATCGTTGTCGGTGGAGTCGTCGCCGGCCTCATAGCTCGGGGCGCGATCAAGCGGTTGATTGCCCAGCAGGATCGCGAGTACAAGACGTCCGCGGTAGCTGCTCTCATCGCGGCGGGTCGCCGTGCCGCAACGTGGAGCACACTGTCTGCCCCGGAGAAAGACCACGTCGATCACCAACTGAGCGAGGCCGAAGTTCGGGTACGCCTTCTCCCGGTGCTCGGCGCGACACTGGCCGCAGACTGGGCCGCCCACCAACTGGCGACCATGAAGAAAAATTCGACAAACTACAGCTTCCAGGCCGAGCAGGATCTGGCCGATTTCCAGGACGGCCTCATCGCCTGGCAGTCGAAACCAGCCCGGGCGAAGAAGCTGTTCGCCCAGGATCTCGCAGCGTGGAAGTACGAGACCGCGGCCGTGCCCACGGCAGACGAGCAACTGGCGAGCAAGCAGCGTGAGTGGTCGGCTGCGCAGCCGCACTCGTCGGCAGCGTCCACAAGCAGCGCTTCATCCACCTCAGCTACGGCGGTCCTGCCGCAGCCTGCGGGCAAGTAAAGCCGTCTTCCAGCGACATTCTGGCGTGCGAGCCCAGTTCTGGACGGCGCGCGTGGAGTTCTCTGCTCCGTGGCCTCGGTGATGGTCTAGCGCGCTCGCTGGTCACTGCCCGCTGGTCACCGCTCGCTGGTCACCGCTCGCTGGTCACTGCCCGCCGGTCACTGCCCGCCGAGCACCGCAGTTGCTGCACTCAGAGCGCAGTAAGTGCCGTTCACCCAGCCGCGATGGGGCCGGGACTGCACTCTCACTGCGAAATATGGAGCGCGATCCTGCCCTGTGCGGCACGGCAGGTGAAGGGCACGCTCGCTGGTGCCGGATGCAACGACAGTGGTGCCCTCGGCAGGATTCGAACCTGCGACCAAGAGATTAGAAGGCTCCTGCTCTATCCCCTGAGCTACGAGGGCGGGAATCGTCCCCACCATACATCGTGCGAGAGTTAGACGGCGCGTGCGAGCGCGACAAGCACCTGGTTAACCGTCGGCACGCCTTCAGCTCGGAACACCTCGGTGCCATCATCCTTCACAACGATCACAGTCGGGGTGTTCCGGATGCCCGCTTTCTCGGCTTCTTCGGCGTCGCGGACGACATCGAGCTCGGCTATACGCGCTGCGGGAACGAGCCCGGCGATCTGGAGAAGTACACCCCTCGTCACCATGCACGGCTCGCAGAAGTTCGAGGAGAAGTAGATGAGGTTCACGGTGCGCGGACCCTCTCATGAGGACGCACGATTTCTGAGGGACGGATTTCAGGAGTCGTAACGCTCTTCGACGGCCTCGATGGGGTCGCTGTCTTTCGGATCCCAGGTGTAGGTGACCTGAACCTGCTCGCCGACGTGTTTCGCGACGGGAGAAACGTAATCGAGCTGGGTCTCTTTACCATCAAAGGCCGCGATGACGGTGATCTCGGTCTCCCAGGTGCCATCCGTGCTGATGCGGGTGTCGGAGCGGCCATCGTAAGGCCCACCGGTGTAGAACACGATGTACTCGTCGCCGCGAGAAATGTCAGGAGCTGTCTCAGTCATGCCTCAGTCTTAGCAGACCGGGCTCCGGGATTGCTCCGCCGCGGCGCCGCGGCGCGCGAGTCGGATCTTCGAGAAGTGGCATCGAGAGCCTGTCGCGCCCCGGCGGTAGGCTGGGATCATGGCCTCTCACGCTGACCTTCTCGTCTGGATCGATTGCGAAATGACCGGGCTCGACATCGCTGTTGATGAACTCGTCGAGGTCGCTGTGGTCATCACCGACTACGACCTGGTGCCGCTCGACCCCGGCTTTTCGATTGTCATCAAGCCAGACAAGGCGGCGTGGGACAACATGGGCGACTTCGTTCGCACCATGCATACCGAGAGTGGATTGATCGATGAGATCGGAGACGGGGTGTCGCTCGCCGATGCCGAGTACGCGGTCAACGAATACATACTGCGGTTCGTTCCCACGCCCCAGAGCGCCCCGCTGGCCGGCAACACGATTGGCACCGACCGTACGTTCCTCGCCAGGTACATGCCCCGCGTAGATAGCCATCTTCACTACCGCAGCATCGACGTATCGTCGATCAAAGAACTGTCTCGTCGCTGGTTTCCGCGGGTCTACTTCAACGCCCCATCGAAAGACGGCGGGCACCGCGCCCTGGCGGACATCCGTGAATCGATCCGCGAACTCGACTACTACCGCAAAGCAGTATTTGTGAAGGAGCCTGGCCCGACCACCGAGCAGGTACAGGCCATCTCCGCCGAGGTCGTCGAGGGATTCGCCCAGCGCCTTTGACCGGTGTCCTGCATCTAAAGTGCGCTGGAGAGGTTTGGCCACCACGTCCGACACGGCCCTCGCCTTAGCTCGGGGCCGGTCTTGTGTGCGCCGCCCCGCCGGCCCCGCCTCCCCTGCGGCTTCTGCGCCTCCCCTGCGGCTTCTGCGCACCTCTGGGACAAGTGCGTACGCGCGCCGTACCGCAGTCGCCCCAAAACTGCGCAGACGCCGAGCGGATGACGACTCCTCCAACGAACCACCAGCGCAAGCCCCAACAAGGCACTCGAGTGGCTGGCTTAGGATTCCAGTGGCCAGTTTGGGATTCCAGTGGCAGGTATTAGACTTGGTAGGTTGCCGGGCGTCAAACAGCGTGAGGCAGGCAGCGTCGCTAAAGCAGCATCAAAATGCAGCATCAAAAAAGCAGTGTCAAGAAAAGCATGGTGGGCGTAGCTCAGTTGGCAGAGCGCTGGCTTGTGGAGCCGGATGTCGCGGGTTCGAGCCCCGTCGTTCACCCCATCGAAAACGGTCTGGCCTCGGCCAGGCCGTTTTCATTTCTCACACCCTCGGATTTATTGTTCGCGCTGAGGTTCTTGTTCAGGTTCGGGAGGTCGGGATGACGACTCCCACTATCGAGCGCGAGACAGAGCGCGGAACAGTGCTTTACGCTGTGGAGCAGCCTGACACCCCCTGGGTCACCATCGTATGGAACGACCCCGTCAATCTGCAGACGTACGTGACATACGTGTTCAAAAGCTACTTTGGTCACTCGCGCGAGGAGGCCGAACGATTGATGCTGCTCGTGCACCATGAGGGGCGCGCGGTTGTGGCATCCGGCGGTCGGGAAGAGATGGAGCGCCACGTCGAGGCCATGCACGACTACGGTCTTTGGGCAACCCTCGCAAAGGACGACGCGTGATCCCGTTCACCCGGCACGGCGTGCTGGTCATCGTTCGGCTCAGCGATCTCGAAGCGGAGGTTCTTCGCGACCTCGCGGGCCAATTGACGGAGTTGTTAGGCGACCGGGCGACTACGCACGAGGCTCCCACGGACGCCGGGTCGGCGGCGGCCCTGTTCGCCCAGCTCGGCATCGGCGGGTCAACGGTGGCACCGCTCGATCCTGCCCTCGCGCGATTACTGCCCGATGCCTACAAGAATGACCTCAGCGCATCCTCGGAGCACCGACGGCTCACCGAAGGTGGGCTCGTTGACCGCAAGATTGCGCATGCCAGACTGGTCGTGGCATCTCTCACCTCGAGCCCCATCACGCTCGATGAGGCGGCCGCGCAGTCGTGGCTTCGCACTCTTACCGATCTCAGGCTTACCATCGCTTCGCGGCTCCGGATAATCGACGACGGCGACGAGGGCACCGGCGACGAGGCTTTGCTCGATGTATATGACTGGCTCGGATACCTGCAGGGAACGTTGCTGGACGCGATCGAATGACCAGGTGGATGCGATGAATCCAAGTGAACTCGACGCCGCTCAGTTCGAGAAGCTGGTGATCGATGAGCTCGACCTGCTGAGCGATGACATGATCGACGGTCTCGATAACGTGATCTTTGTGACGGAGGACCGCCCGGAGGACGGGTCGCTCGATGTGCTCGGACTCTATGACGGGGTGGCGCTAACGGAACGTGGCAACTATGGATTCGGTGAACTGCCGGATCGAATCATCCTGTATCGTGAGCCATTAATGACTATTTCTCAAGATCTGGACGAACTAAAACAGCAGATCCACATCACTCTGGTGCACGAGATTGCGCACTTCTATGGCATCGACGATGCCCAGTTGCACGAGCTGGGCTGGGGTTGACTGCCGCGCCTCCGTCGATACCGGGGGCCTCGGCAACGTAGGATTTCAGATGTAAGTTTTGATCAGGAGGAACCGTGTTTTCGACACAGCGAGCGGCGATCGTCGCTCTGTCGGCGGCAATCGTCGTCGGGCTCGGGGGATGTTCGCTGATTGAGCCGCAGGGCACCGACGTGCCGCTTACCGGGATCGCGCTGTGCGCCCAGGGCGCCACCTGGAGCCTCGACACCGCGGGTCTCGCCGCATCAGTGACGGCCAACCTGGCCACACAGGGCGTCGCCGCGACTGCAGTCACACCCGAGGGAACCCAGAAAATGAGGTGGGATCTCGACGGGACGGTCGTGATTGATTCCGACTACACCCTCACGATCACGTCGGCCCCCGCGGCCGACCAGGTGCAGACCGTGACAACCTCGCACAAGGGCACGGCGACCGGCGCGTCATACATCACAGGAAACGTCGCCATTCCCCGCGACTGGGATGCGACCGGAACCATCATCAAGTCCGTAGGCGATCTCAACGGAACCCCGCTGGACCCCATTCCGTATACGGTGCTGAACGCCGACCTCGATGACTCCGTCGGCGTGGAGCTGACCTGTGACGGAAAAACCCTCACCACGCATCAGCGAGGCGGCTCAGTCACTCAAACCTGGACCAAGCGCTAGGCAAACCTGGATAAAGGGCTAGGCAGGTTCGCCCAGTTCCAGCGGTAGTGCGGGATCGGCAGACCACTCCTCCAAGGATCCGTCGTAGATCCGCACCGCGCTTGTACCGATAGCCGCGAGTGTAAGGGCATTGGCTGCTGCCGAGATGCCGCCGCCGCAATAGAGCAGCACCTCAGCGTGGCCGCCATCGGCAACGTCGATGCCAGCATCATCGTAGGCAAGGATGAGTTCGACCCTGCTCTTCACGTGGCCGTCGGCGGTGAACAGATCGCGGCTTGACACGTTGACGCTGCCCGGGATGCGCCCGCGGCGTAAATAACGCGAGGGATCCGCGCCGGTGAACGAGCCCCGGGGCAGTCCGCACACCAGCGGGCGCGGGTCGTCGGCCGAACGCTCTTCGAGTTGCTGCTGACTCACCCAGGCGTGCCGCACGGCCTCCGCGCGCCACGCGGCGGCCGACTGTCCCGCTGCGGACTCGCCGGTCTCGACAGGCTCCCCCGCATTCTGCCACGCAGCGAATCCACCATCGAGCACGCGCACAGGCACGCCGATCCACCGCAACAGGTACCACAGGCGAGCAGCGAACAGGGTGCCCGTGGTGTCGTACACGACCACCTCATCCCCCTCGCCGACGCCGAGGCGCGCCAGCTCATCCGCGATCGCCTGCGGTTCAGGATGCGTGTAGTGCAGTGGGGCAGAAACGTCGCTGAACTGGGTCGAAACATCCACGTGCTGCGATCCGGGGATGTGGCCCGCCAGCCAGCGTGGTTTGCCGGAGTCGCGGCGGTAGTCGCCATCAGTCGCGGCGGGATGAAGAACGAGGCTCGCGTCAAGCACCGTCGGCGGATGGAGGCCCGCGAGTTCGTCGGTCAGTTCGCTGACGGAGATGAAGGGGGAAGTCATGCTCCCACTCTCGCAGAGTCAGACCCCACAGGCCCGACGCACCACGGCGAGAGCGGTTTCGGTGTCGAGCCCACTCACCTCGATATCGGCCAGCACACGAGGTTTCTCGCGCGCCAGGAAGGCGAGCTCCTGCGCGGCCCAGCGATCCCAGAATGGCGCGTACGCCTCCCGGTCCCGCACCAGTGCGCGCCGCTTGCGCGTCTCGTCGTCGAGTTCGATCCACACCGCGACATCCACCAATTCCACCGAGGTGGAGCTGATGGCACCCACTCCCTCGATGATCAGGGGTCGGGATGCCTCCAGCTCATGCCAGGTCCCGGGCGCTTCCGCCGCCCAGTCCCAGGCCCGCCACCGGTGAGTGCCGAGGATCGACGCGACCGATGCACTGGCCTCGTCGAGGCCGTCCCATCCCGGATAGAGATCGTCGAGGCGCACCAGTTGGGCCCCGGGCCAGCCGTCGACAAGGGCGCGCGCGAGCTCGGTTTTGCCCGAGCCGGACCGACCGTCGATGAGCACCCTACGGGCCGGCAAAGAAGTTCCACCGCCCTGTGAGCACTGCGGCAGCCAGGGCCAGCAAACCAATCGTCAGCCCCGCGCACAACACCAGCCACTCTCGTGAACCCCAGGGAGACTCGCGGGCCCAGGTTCGCTCCACGGGCGCACCGAACCCTCGCGCCTCCATGGCCGTTGCCAGCGAGCTGCCGCGCCGGATGGAGAGCACGAACAGCGCAAACACCTGGCCCGTGAGGCGACGAATGCGACCGGCATCGGACACCCCGCGCGCTCGACGGGCGCGTTCGAGGGATCGCCAGTCGTCCATGAACAGCGACACGAGGCGCATCCCTGCAAGCGCTCCGAGCACGAAGCGGGCGGGAAGCCGGGCACGCTGGGCGAGACCATCAGCCAGCTCAGTGGCATCGACGGTGACGAACAGCACCACGGCGGGCAGCCCGATCGCCAGCACCCTCAGGACGGTTGCTATCGCGAGCGCGATCGATCCCTCGCTCACCCGCGCGAAGGCGAACTCGAGGTAAACCTGCCCTTCTGTGCGCCCGTAGAGCGCGATCGTCACGCCCGTGAGCGGCGCGGCTACCCACACCGGCAGCGTGCGCAGCCAGAACGCCCGAGCCGGCAGCCTGATGAACGCGAGGGCGACAAGCTCGAGGGCCAGCGCCACCGACGCAGAGACCCAGTCGATCGTCAGCACGAGGCACAGGGCCAGCGCCAGCGCGGCTCCGAGCTTGGCCATCGGATTCACTGTGCTCATGACAGGGTCACCGAGGCGTCCGCGATGGCGTCGACAAGGTCGAGGTCGTGGGTGGACATGACGATGGCGGTGCCAGCGTCGGCCAGACCGGCAAGAAGGCCAACGAGTTCGGCCCAGGTTCGCGAATCCTGGCCGAATGTGGGCTCGTCCAGCACGAGCATCCTGGGCCGAGTCGCAAGAACCGTCGCGACGCTGAGCCTGCGCTTCTCGCCGCCCGACAGCGTAAACGGGTTCGCTTCGGCGAGATGTGCCAGCCGAAGACGCTCCAGTAGGGCGTTAACACGCTCGTCGACTTCGCTCGTCGGCATGCCGAGCGCTGCCGGACCCACTTCGAGCTCGGTACGAACGGTCGAGGCGAGGAACTGGTGCTCAGGCTGCTGGAACACGGTTCCGATCCGGGTGAGCAATTGCCGCGAGCGCCAGGCAATCGGATGCGGCCCCGCGCCAGCGGCGAGCGTGTCGGCCGCGATAACGTTCCCGGCGATCGGTGGCAACAGGCCCGCCAGCGTCAGCCCCAGCGTCGACTTACCGCTGCCGTTGCGCCCCATGACCGCGAGCGTCGAGCCTGCGCTGACGCTCAGCTCGAGCCTCGCCTGCACCGCCACCCCCGAGCGTCCGACCGTCAGCTCCCGCGTGTCAAGCAGAACCTCGCGCGGCTGTCGTGAACTTCTGATCGGTCGAGGTGGTGGATGCCCCGGCACCCAGACCCCGCCGGCGGCAAGTTCGGCACCTCGGGCGTCCAGCACGGAGGCAGGCTCCCCGTCGGCCAGGGCCCCGCCCCCGGCACGCAGGACCACCACGCGGTCGACCACGTGCTGCCACACTGCCACCCGGTGCTCGATCACGATCACGGTGGCGCCGGTGCTCTCCGCGACTCGCACGACAGCGTCACGAACTTCCACGACACCCTCCGGGTCGAGGTTCGCGGTGGGCTCATCGAGCAGGATCAGTCCAGGGCGCATCGCAATGACTCCCGCCAGCGCGAGGCGCTGCTTCTGCCCACCGGAGAGAGCAGAGGTCGAGCGATCGAGGCCAACATCCAGCCCGACGGCCTCGAGCGCATCGCGCACCCGGCGCCACGTGTCATCCCGAGACACTCCCAGGTTCTCGCAGCCGAAGGCCACGTCGTCACCGACCCTGGCGAGGATGAGCTGGCTATCCGGATCCTGGAGCACCAGGCCCGCGCGCCCCGGCGAGGGGCGCTGCCCATCGACCAGCATCAACCCCTCCCGCTCACCCTCATCGTCGGCGAGCACCCTCGCGAGGGCCCTCAGCAGCGTCGACTTACCTGCGCCAGATTCACCGAGCAGCAGCACGCGCTCCCCGGGGCTGACCACGAGGTCGAGGTCGCGCAGGGCCCAGGCACGCCGCCCCGCGTGGCGCCACCCCCATCCCGAAATGGTGACGCCAGCGGGGGTGAGAGCGCTCAGATCCGCTTCGCAATCTCGCGCCCGGCCGCGAAACGGCTGAGTGCGCCGGTGCGAGCCAGGCCGCGCAGTGCCAGCCACGACAGCAGGCCCGCGATCACCGCACCGCTCACCATGCCCGAGATCGTGTACACGGCGATGAAGAGGGTGTCTGAACCCGGATACCAGAGAGTCAGGTCGGTGACGGCCATGCCGAGTCCGGCCCCGACTCCCGCAAGAATCGCGACGCCGGCGCGCCAATTGGCGTACAGGAAGATCGCGAACACGAGTTCGGCGCCGAGCCCCTGCACGGCACCGCTCACCAGGGTCAACGGACCCCACTGGTTGCCGATCAGGGCCGAAACGGTCGCGGCGACAAGTTCACCGTAGAGCGCTGCACCGGGCTTGCGCACCACCAGCGCGGTCAGCACGCCGGCGAAGAGCCAGAACCCCCCACCGAGCGCCTGAAGGCCCGGTAGCAGTGCTGCCAACGGACCGGTGACCGGGTTGGATGCGACGTTCCAGACCACGAAGACGAGGCCGCTGGCGACACCGATGACGCTGGCGACGACGATATCGACGACTCGCCAGCGAAACCGCGATCCCACGGAGGTGTCGGATGGAGTGGACAGTGTTGTTGTCATTACGTGCCTTTCGAATGAAATGGCACGGGTTTCGAGATTGCCTCCCTGCGCTGGCATGATCCAGATCAGGTTCGACGGTCGAAGCTTGGAGCAGCTTCCTCTCAGCCCGGTTCACCGGACTCCCGTGTTCATCCCCATCCTACGCGAACTGCGTCCTTTCATCATTCAGGAGGTGATGTGGCTGGAGAGGGAGAAGTGATCTCATGGGGGTTACGTCAGACTCCACTGCCACTCTGGCCCCACAACCTCCTGAATGATGAAGGGGCGAGGCGGGGCGGGGCGGGCTCTAGTCCAGCAGCGCGAGCAGCTTCGTCACGGTGCGGAGGTTTCGAGCGGTGGCCTCACGCCCGAACTGCCGCCAGAACGCCGGCCTCAGCCGCGTCTTCGAGATGCCATCCGGAATCGACTGGTAGACCGCCTCCGTGCCGATACGGATCTGCTCCGATCCGAGTTGGATCGGGATGCTCACCGCGGCAGGAACCTCGGCCATGAAGGTGACCGTGAGCCGCGATTCGTCGCCAGGGAATGGGAACGCCGCGGCGATCCGGCGGAATCGGGCAGCATCGATGACGAGGATGCTGGTGCTCACCCCGGTTTCGGTGGCAACGCGACGTGCGAGGGCCGCGGCATCCACGGTTCCAGAGAACACCACGTTGCCGCTGTTCAGCACCGTGGTGACCTCGGTGGCCCCCGAATCGGCGAACAGCGTGTGCAGCAGCGCCATGGGCACTTTCGTGGTTGGCCCGACGTTGATGCCGCGCAGCAGGGCAACCGAGCGACCGGATGAGCTCACTTTGGCTTCGTGGTCGCTGCGCGCAGTTCACTGGCCTCGCGGCGAAGCTCGCCGGCGCGCATGGCCTTCAGCGCGGGGTACGCCGACATGAGGATTGCCATCGGGGCCCGCAGGCCGAGGCTTCGCACGTTGTGCAGCTTATAGGTGCGCTCGAAACGCATCACATAGTTGTAGAACTCCCTTGGCGAATCGTCGAGGCGGCGAGCCGACATGCCGGTCACCATTTCTGACGAATAGGCGACCTTCAGGCCGTGTTCGTGCAAATGGATCGAGAGATCGATGTCTTCGTGCAGCTCGTCGTCCGGGTCACGGTGAGCCTCCGACCGGATCAGCCGCCACGCTGACGCGCGCAGCGCCATGTTGCTGCCGAACAGCAGGTGGTAATCGCGAGTAATGACGATCATCGCCCTGCGGATGGCGTCGTCGGCGATCGCCCCGAATCGACGTAGCGGCATGTCGTAGTAGATCACCGGGCCCGTGCACGCCGCGACCTCGGGATCAGCGAACCCCTTCTGCACCTCTGCCACCCAGGTCGGCTCCAGCACCGAGTCCGAATCGATACGACCGATGATGTCGCCGCGAGCGTGGTCCAGCCCGAAATTGCGGGTCGGGATGAGCCCTTGCACCTCGTCCTGTTGGAGGTAGACGAGCGGGGCCTGGGGAAAGGCAGCCTGAAGCGCCCGCACGATGGTGGCCGTGTCATCCGTCGACCTGTTGTCGACAACGATGACCTCGAGCGCTGGCATAGTCTGGTGAAGCGCCGCGAGCACGCAGCCCCTGATGGTGTCCTGTTCGTTCCAGGCGGGGATGACGATCGACACGGACGGGGGCACGGTTGTCATGGTGACAATTTAGCCGACTCGGCGCTGTGGAATACCCGGTGGATGCTTCCAGCGCAAGCCCTGGCGGCTCACCCCGATGTGCTGCCTACAATCGACACCGACGGAGGTTTCCCCTATGTACGCCGACAGCACCGAATCACCCCGAATACTTCCCTCGGGTAGCCTTGCGACCTATGACTTCCCCGCATCAACAACCTCATCCTTTTCGGTCGTCTGACACATGGTAGAGAGTTGGCCGGGAACGGCCTACCCCCTGGGCGCCACGTTCGACGGCAGTGGAACAAACTTCGCCCTGTTTAGTGAAGCAGCCGACCGGGTCGAGCTCTGCCTGTTCGATGACGGCGTTGAGACGCGCGTTCCGCTGACGGAGGTTGACGCGTTCATCTGGCACGCCTACCTGCCCACCGTGCAGGCCGGGCAGTTGTATGGATACCGCGTGCACGGCGCCTACGATCCCGAGAACGGTGCCCGGGCCAACGGCTCGAAGCTGCTGCTGGATCCGTATGCGAAGGCGACCAGCGGAAACATCGACTGGGACCAGTCCCTGTTCGCCTACAATTTCGGCGACCAGAATTCGGAGAACACCGACGACTCCGCCTCACACATGATGCTCGGCGTGGTGATCAACCCGTTCTTCGACTGGACGGGCGAGTCAAAGCCGAACGTGGCCTACAACGACACCATCATCTATGAGGCCCACGTCAAGGGGCTCACGGCGACGCACCCTGACATCCCCGAAGAGCAGCGCGGCACCTACGCCGGCATCGCCCACCCCGCCGTGATCGAGCACCTCCAGAAGCTGGGTATCACCGCGATCGAGCTTATGCCGGTGCACCAATTCGTCAACGACTCGGTGCTTCAGGACAAGGGCCTGTCGAACTACTGGG
The DNA here is from genome assembly GCF_031364185.1 of Salinibacterium sp. Taxonomy (NCBI): domain Bacteria; kingdom Bacillati; phylum Actinomycetota; class Actinomycetes; order Micrococcales; family Microbacteriaceae; genus Salinibacterium; species Salinibacterium sp. Next base: position 15,303 of record NZ_JANLVV010000261.1, read on the forward strand.
GTTACAACACGATCGGCTTCTTCGCACCGCACGCCGCATACTCCTCCACCGGCGACCACGGTCAGCAAGTGCTCGAGTTCAAAAGTATGGTGCGCGCACTGCACCATGCCGGGATCGAGGTCATCCTCGACGTGGTCTACAACCACACGGCAGAGGGAAACCACCTCGGCCCCACCATCTCCTTCAGAGGCATCGACAACGCCGCCTACTACCGGCTCGTCGATGACGACCTGAAGCACTACATGGATTACACGGGCACGGGCAACTCGTTCAACGTTCGCCACCCGCACTCGCTCCAGCTGATTATGGACTCGCTGCGCTACTGGGTGACCGAGATGCATGTCGACGGCTTCCGGTTCGACCTGGCCTCCACCCTGGCGAGGGAGTTCTACGACGTCGATAAGCTCTCCACGTTCTTCGAGCTGGTGCAGCAGGATCCCGTGGTCTCCCAGGTGAAACTGATCGCCGAGCCGTGGGACATCGGCCCAGGCGGCTACCAGGTCGGCAACTTCCCGCCGCAGTGGACCGAATGGAACGGCAAGTACCGCGACACAGTGCGCGACTTCTGGCGTGGCGAGCCCGCGACCCTTGGCGAGTTCGTGAGCCGGTTGAGTGGCTCGCCCGAACTGTATGAGGCGTCGGGGCGTCGGCCGGTGGCATCCATTAACTTTGTGACAGCCCACGACGGCTTCACCCTGCGCGACCTCGTGTCGTATAACGAGAAGAACAACGAGGCGAACGGCGAGAACAACAACGACGGGGAATCACACAACCGCTCGTGGAACGGCGGAGTCGAGGGTGAGACCGACGACCCGGCCGTACTCGAGATCCGCGCGCGCCAACAGCGCAACTTCATCACGACGCTGTTTCTGTCGCAGGGTGTTCCCATGCTGCTGCACGGCGACGAGATGGGGCGAACCCAGAATGGCAACAACAACACCTACGCGCAGGATTCCGAGCTGAGCTGGGTCGATTGGGCGACGGCAGACGAATCACTCATCGCCTTCACGTCGATGGTGGCGGCTCTTCGCGCGAACCACCCGGTGTTCCGGCGGAAGCGATTCTTCACGGGTCGCCCCGTTAAGCGAGCGGAGGGTGAGCCGCTCCTCGACGTCGAGTGGATGTCGACCGACGCGTCGGCGATGACCGCCGAAGACTGGGGTACAGACTTCGTGAAGTCGATCGGGATGTTCCTGAACGGCGATGGCATCAGGGCTCGGGATGCCCGCGGCCAGGCCATCACCGACGCGAATTTCCTGCTCTACTTCAATGCCTCCGAGCAGGGCGTCGAGTTCGAACTGCCGTCCGCCGAGTACGGCGAGCAGTGGGATCTCGTACTCGACACGGCCGTCGTTGTCGATCCAGACGCCATCTTCACCGCGGGAGATTCGATCACGGTCGGCGGGCGATCCGTCATGGTACTGCGAGCGGTGAAGGAGGCATCCTGAGCATCCCGATATCGACATATCGCCTGCAGATCCGCGCCGGTTTCGACCTCAACGCTGCCGCAGGGTTGGTGGACTACCTCCACCAACTGGGTGTGGACTGGGTCTACCTCTCCCCCATCCTCGCCGCCGAGGCGGGCTCCGATCACGGCTATGACGTCGTCGATCATTCCTTCGTCGACGAGGCCAGGGGTGGTGCCGCCGGACTCGACGCGCTGTCGGGCGCGGCGGCCCGCCGCCGGCTGGGTGTGGTCGTCGACAAAGTGCCGAACCAAGAAGGGGGGGCGAACCCAAACTCGAACCCCGGGGGGGGGG
>NZ_JANLVV010000306.1:0-3489 GCF_031364185.1 Salinibacterium sp.
ACGAGCAGCTCGATGAGCGAGTTGCCGCCGAGCCGGTTGGCCCCGAGCAGCCCGCTCGAGGCCTCGCCGATGGCGTACATCCCGACGACATCGGTGGAATGGTCATCCGGTCGCACCCACACGCCGCCCATGGAGTAGTGCGCGGTCGGGGCGATCTCGATGGCGGTGGTGGTGACATCCAGCACCTGCAATTCGAGCATGGTCTGGTATACGCGGGGCAGTCGCGTCATGATCGTCTCGCGGGGCAGGTGGGAGATGTCGAGCAGCACTCCGCCCTTTGCGGTGCCGCGCCCCTCCTTGATCTCGGTGTACGCGGCGAGCGCGACCCGGTCACGGGTGGACAACTCCATGCGCTCGGGGTCGTAGTTGGCCATGAAGCGCTCGCCGAGTACGTTCCGCAGCACCCCGCCCTCGCCCCTCGCGGCTTCGCTGATCAGGGTGCCCGCGGCATTCTCCGGTTCGAGGATGCCGCTCGGGTGAAACTGCACCAGCTCGGCGTCGCGCAGCCGGCCGCCGGCATCCACCGCCAGCTTGAAGGAGTCGCCGGTGTTCTCATCACGTCGGCTGGAGGTACGACGCCAGATTCGGTTGTGCCCACCGGCCGCGATGATGACCGCGTCGGCGATAATCGTCACCCGGCTGCCGTCGCGCAGGTCGAAGCCGTAGGCACCGAACACCACGTTATCGCGCACCAGGATGCGGGTGATGTATACCGAATCCAGGATCGGAACCTCGAGCTGGGTGGCCCTGGCCACCAGGGTGCGCTGGATTTCGAGCCCGGTGTAATCGCCCGCGAACGCGGTGCGACGGTACTTATGCGCCCCGAAATAGCGCTGGCTGATGCGACCGTCATTCTCGCGCGCGAACGGCATTCCCCATCGTTCGAGATCCTGGATGCCTCGGCCAGCGTTCTTCGTCACAATCTCGGCCGTGTGCGGGTTTGCCAGGAAGTAGCTCTCCTGGATGGTGTCTGCCGCATGCTGCTGCCAGCTGTCTTCGGCATCCATGGTGGCGAGCGCCGCGTTGATCCCGCCGGCCGCCAACGAGGTGTGTGCGTCGTTCTTCGGGCGCTTGCCTACCGCGAGAACGTCCACTCCGCGCTCGGACAGTTCGATCGCGGCCCGCAGGCCCGAACCTCCCGTGCCGATGACGAGAACGGAGGTAGAAATACGGCGACCAGTGACGGCGGTGTCGGGCATGCGGGAGCCTTTCCGTGGCAACGTGATGGAGCCACACCGGATGCGACTCCATCCCTCACGCTAGCCCTCGTTTCTGGGCTTTTGCCGCGATCGCGAGCGCGCTCGTTCGGCGCGAGCGCGACTGTGCGCACAGGCGCTGTCGCGCCGAGCGGGCGCGCTCGGGAGGGGACTCAGCGGCGCGTGGCGAGCAGCTCGCGCATGAACGTGATCTCGCTCGACTGGGCCTTCACGATGCTGTTCGCGAGGTCGAGCACGACGCGATTGGTGCTGCGTTCCACGATCGCCTTCGCCATCTCAACGCCGCCCTCATGGTGCGCGATCATGAGCCGAAGGAAGAGTCGCTCGGCGTCGACTCCCTCCGAGGCCGACAGCTGGGTGAGCTGCTCGCGGGTGGCGAGCCCGGGCATCGCGGAACCCGGCGAGTGGGGCATGCTGCCGCCCATATCGTGACTGGATGCGCCGAGCGGGGGGCGCGACATCCATGTCATGGAGGGCTCTGTGGCCGCCTGGGACAGCCCCCAGTCGGCAAGCCAGCCGAACATCTGGCCGGACTGCTGGGCCTGCGACGTGGCGATGTCGTAGGCGAGCAGCCGCACCTCGGGATCGTTTGTCGCGTCACGGATGACGAGAGCCATCTCGACGGCCTGCTGGTGATGCACCTGCATGTCGCGCGCGAATCCGGCTTCTGCACTCGAGTCGATCGGGTCACTCATCACCGGAGCGCTGACGCGACCTATGACGAGGGATGCCGCAACCAGCCCGATCGCCGTGAGCACCGCCGCGACGGCGAGCCGGGTGCGTCGCCCGGGGTCAGGCGATGCGTCCCGGGCCATCGATCGCTCCCGTGCACGCGGCGCCGGGTTCGGGGGCCGAGGCAGACTTCCAGTACTTCTGGATGAACGACTTCAGGCGTGGATCATCCACCCCATCAAGCTGCACCTGAGCGCCCCACGCCGAGATTACGACAGAGGCGGGGAGGCCCGGATACGGTGACAGCACCGAATAGGTGCTCGGCACGGCATCGCGGAGGGTGGCGATCTCGGATTCACTCAGCGCCTCGGGATCGTAGGTAACCCAGACCGCTCCGTGCTCGAGGGCGTGCACGGCATTCTCGTTGGCCTGAGGCTGGTCGTAAACGCCACAGTTGAGCCACGCCGCGAAGTGGTCGCCTCCGGCGGGCGGGTTCATGTCGTAGGTGGCCTGGTAATCCACTGGTGTGGGGTCGACGTGCACGCCGCCCACCAGCCCGGGGAACAGTTTCAGGCCGCTGATGGCAATGTCGTTCGGGTTGGGCTTCGGCGTGGCACCCACCACCACGAATCCGATGACGAGCGCCAGAACGGCCACGCCGCCGACGATGGCAGCCCCGATCCCGATGCGCCGGTTGCGTCGCTGGGTGGCCAGCTGCTTCTGCAGAACGGCGACTTTCTCGGCCCTCCGCTCGGTGCGCTGCTGCTTGACTGTGGGTTTCGATGGATCGGGCACGGCATCCTGTCGGCTCTGTGGGTGGTGCTGATCGATTATCGCCGCAATTGTCTCCGAAAGCAGTGTGAATGGCGCGAACCCGGTAAACCGAGAGCGGATGCGGGCGCCGGTAGCCTTGACATCATGAAGTACGCGAACAACATCCTCGACCTGGTCGGCAACACGCCCCTCGTGCGCCTCAACAAAGTCACCGAGGGAATCGCGGCCACCGTGCTCGCCAAAGTCGAATACCTCAACCCGGGCGGATCGTCCAAGGACCGCATTGCCACCCGCATCATCGACGATGCTGAGGCGAAGGGGCAGCTGTTGCCCGGGGGCACCATCGTTGAGCCCACCAGCGGCAATACGGGGGTTGGTTTGGCGCTCGTTGCCCAGCAGCGCGGCTACCACTGCATTTTCGTGCTGCCAGACAAGGTGGGCGAAGATAAGCGCAACGTCCTGACGGCCTACGGTGCGGAGATCGTCGTCACGCCCACGGCGGTTGCGCCCGACAGCCCCGAGTCGTACTACGGCGTGTCAGACCGACTCGCTCGTGACATCCCCGGCGCTTTCAAGCCAAACCAGTACGCGAACCCGAATGGCCCGCTCAGCCACTACGAGACCACGGGCCCCGAGATCTGGCGGGATACCGAGGGCCAAATCACCCATTTCGTCGCTGGGGTGGGAACCGGTGGCACGATCAGCGGCGTCGGACGCTACCTCAAGGAGGTGTCCAACGGAGCCGTGCGCATCATCGGCGCGGATCCCGAAGGCTCGGTGTACTCCGGCGGAACGGGGCGGCCCTACCTCGTCGAGGGCGTTGGCG
>NZ_JANLVV010000371.1:0-2424 GCF_031364185.1 Salinibacterium sp.
AGCTTTCAACCCCACAACCGGTGCCGTGATTGTCGGAACTTTCAGTGGCACCGACACCGACACCTCGGCCGGCACGCTCGTACCATTCACCCTCGCCAAGTCTGAGCCAAGCCCCGAAACCGAGCTTCTGCGCGGCGTGCACGACCACAAAACGGTGTACAGCCTCACGATCAAAAACAACAGCGTCAACTCGACCACCGGCTTCTCCATCGTCGATTACCTTCCCGCCGGGCTCGAGTTTCTCGGTTGCACGAACGTGGACAACAGCGCTGCGGGTGTAGAAGAGTATCCGGGGTCTGGTCGCATTTCTGACACCCCACTGCCCGCAGCTGTCAACTGTGCTGCACTTGCCAGCGCCGCCACTACCGTGACCACCGACCCCGATGGCACAGGCCCCCGCCCGAACGGCGTGTATACCCGGGTGGAGTGGACCGCGCTGGGCACACTCGCACCATCCGGAACTCTGACGATCAACTACGCCGCGGCGATCCCGCTTCGCAAAAACGTGGCCTCGGCAGGCAATGCCACCGCCAACCTCGACAACAACACCGGAGCCCTCACCAGCGACGAGCAGGAACTCACCAATCTCGCGGTCGCAAGCGGGACCTATGGCGGGACCATCTACACCGACACCGCGGAGGCAACAGTGTCGGCGGAGGACGTAGCCATTCAGAAAACGGTCGACACCCCGGTCATCGCCCAGGGTGCGACGAGCAACTGGACTCTCGCCATCAGATCCTCGGAATATGCCCTCTCGACGGGCGCCATTACGGTCGTCGACACCATCCCGGACGGGTTGGATTATGTCTCCAGCTCCCTGTCGCCCGACTCGGTTATCACCAACGGCAACGGAACGCAGACCGTCACCTGGACCTACCCGGCCCTCGTTGGCGCCCCGAGCAGCGGCACCACCACTCTCACCACTCTCACCCGTTCCACGTACCGCAACGGCGGCGGAGGCGTGAGCTCCAACGACTCGTGGGACAATTCGGTGTCCCTTTCCACCACAGCCACGGTGATCACGGCACCATCGGGAGCCGCGACTGCGCTTGTGGTGACCGATGCCTCGACCGCGTCGCAGGAGGCTGGAGGCGCTCAGCTCGATAAAGAGGTCGCCGAACCCGCCGCGGTGCCTACCGACTGCGGCACCGGCGCCGGATACACCTTCAGTCAGGTCGTGACCGGGCCGTTCCACCCCGGAGACCGGGTCTGTTACAGGCTGAGCGCTCAGTACCCCGCCAATCTGGACACCCTGGGCAACTCGATCTCCGATTTCCTGCCCGCGGGAGTCAGCTTCGAGTCGTTCCAATACACGGCAGCGAGCACGGTCAATGCCTCCAGTGGTGTCGTGTTCACGGGCTCGGCAAGCGATCCGCTGCTGACCTGGGATCTGGGCGGCGTTGATGTCGGCGCTCTGTTCCAGGTCGTCGTCACCACTCGGATCACGGATCCGACAGCGGTCGCGAGCGGCGACATCATTGGAAACCTGATGAAGTTGACGTATAAGAACACGGCCGGAGCCGTCTTCCAGCTACGCGACCTCGCGGAGACGAACCTCACCGAACCCCAGTTGACGCTCGCGAAAGGCATCACCCAGCTCAACTCGACCCCGGTTCCCGGCGCGCCGGTTGACCAGCTGGCCATCCAGTCTGGCGACCGCGTCACCTACGCGATCACCGTGGCGAACTCGGGGGGTCAGGATGCGACCGGCGTCTCGACGCGGGACGTCCTGCCCTCGCAATCCGCCTGCTCTGATATCGGCGCGATCTCCAACGGGGGCGTGTGTGACGCGGCGAACCGGTGGATCGAGTGGACCAACCTCTCCATTGCCGCGGGTGGCAACACCACCGTGACGTACGACATGGTCGTGCCGGCCGGCTCGTCGCCGGGCGATGGGCTGATCAATACGGCGGGAGTGCGCCAATACGAGGGTGCGACCAACACGGGCACGCCCCAGGTGTACATTCCCTCGGGAAACGTCGATCCGACACTCGAGTCGCGGGCCAACACTGATCCGGCCATCGACAACGCGAGAGTGGACATCGCCAACGCCGCGATCGTCAAGTCGGGTGCCACCTCCGTCACAGAAGCCGGCAACTCCTCCACTCAGGCGACGATCGGTGAACTGGTGACCTACACGGTCACCGCGACCATCCCCCAGGGGTCGACGGTCTACGGCGCTTCGGCAATAACCGACGTTGTGGATGCTCGACTGAGCATCCAGGGCATCCCCACCTTCACCGTGCGAGGTGGCGCCCCCCAGAACGCGACTCTGAGTGGCAACACGATTACCGCACCCCTGCCCACGCCCTTTGCCAACCCGAGTGGTTCCGGCGACGACCTCGTCGTCCTGACGTTCACGGCGCGGGTACTGGATGCCAGCGGACCAGTGCGAACTGACGTCGTCCCCAACCGGGCGACTTT
>NZ_JANLVV010000016.1:0-7006 GCF_031364185.1 Salinibacterium sp.
GACGACGGCGGCCGTGGCGGCAACGCCGGCCTACGGCATCATCTCGACGTCCGCTAACACCCGACGAGAGCAGGTCGAGGCCGGGATGCTCTACAGCCAGTTCGACCTCACGGCCCGCAGCATGGGCCTGGTGATGCAGCCGCTGAGTCAGGTAATCCAGGAGTATCCGGCCATGGCCGCACCATACGCCGCCGTTCACGACCAGTACGCGCCAGGTGGTGACACCATCCAGATGATCGTCAGGGTGGGAACCCCGACTATCGAGTATCCGCAGACCATGCGGCGCAACGTGACCGATCTCATTCTCGACTGAAGGACAGCCATGCGAACCTCCACTCTCACAACGATCACTGCGAGAAGCCTGGCTGCCGTGCTCATCTTCTCTGCCGCTTCCGCGGTGGGGGGAGCGGTTGCACTCTGGTTCACGAGAGGTCTCGGAATGCCTCTCTCGCTGTTGGAGGGCAGTCCGTTTCCCTCGTTCGCCGGGCCTGCACTCATCCTTGCTGTGATTATCGGCGGTACCCACACGCTTGCGGCTATTTTGGTCCTGCGTCACCGAGTGTCATCTCTGCTCTGGAGCGCTGTCGCGGGGTTCTCTGTGGTCATCTGGATCATGGTCGAGACGGTGATCATTCACGGATTCAGCTGGCTGCAAGGGCTGTACTTCACAGCCGGCATCGCGGAACTCGCGCTCGTTTTCGGGCTCTTGGGAATTGTTTCCTGGCTGTCGGCGCGTGATGTCGCGTGAGGACTTTCGCCCCAAGCGGACATCGATTCGTCTCCCTCGATCACCGTCGTGTTGTCTAGATCTCATCTCGGGCATCATCCGGTGTCTCCGGGCGGTGGCGCCGCGGCCAGCATCTACAGGCGAGGTTTTTACCATGGAATACAGGGTCGGAACGTCACCGCCGCTTCAGCTGCGATGGGACTTTGGACATAATCCACACCGAGTCACGCCGAGACTCTTACCGTACGATCGTCCAACCCTAGGTAGGAGTCCTGATGCGAAAGCGCCAATCACTCTGGGGATTGGTGAGCCGGTTCAGCGACCTCCACCTGGTCGAGCCGAATCAGGTCGTCCCCGGCTGCCATGAGGTCTTCGTCGTGAGTGGCGACGACCACTGTTGCACCACGTCGGGCTTCCTCAATGAGGAAGTTCGTCACCATCTCGCGGTTCTTGCGGTCGAGGGATGCGGTAGGTTCGTCAGCCAGAACGATGTCAGCCTGGCGAAACATAGCTCGCGCAAGTCCAACGCGCTGTTTCTCTCCGCCGCTGAGTCGAGAAGTTTGTTCCTTGTTGCGGCCCCGCAGCAGCACATGCTCCAGCACAGCGTCTACGCGCTCACGATCCCCTCTACGTATCCCCAGAAGAGTTCGACGACCGACGGTCACGTTGTACTCGACACTGGCCTCCTCAATCAAGCCGTAGTCCTGGAAGATGAACGCGACGTGCTCACGCCAGAACCGACGACGGTTTCTGTCGCGCCATTTCGTGGCGTTCTGCTCGCCGACCACGACCTCTCCTGCGTCAATCCGTCGTAGCAGCCCGAGCACGTTGAGCAACGTCGTCTTCCCGCTTCCGCTGCTTCCAGCAAGAACCAGCATCCGCCCGGGTCGCGCTGTAACGGATACCTTCTCTAATACGGGTTTGCCGTCGATGAAAAGAGAGATGTGATCTGCTCTCAGTCGCATGGCCTTATCCTCTCCTAGAAAGTGTGCTCCTGAACGTGGTGGTCGCGGCCCAGAGATGAATACCCCAGCTCAGAACTAAATATCCAAGGGGCGCGACGCCGCCGATCCACATCATCGCTGGCGATAGTGCAGCGAGAGCGGTTGACAGAGCGGCGCCGAAGGTAATTGCGACGACCGCTTCCCAGACCATCCTTGGCAGTAGGATCGCATTCCAGCTACGCCCAGCGGTGTGTTGGACAAACCAGCGGCGGCGGCGCAGCAACGAGAAAATCCACGCCGTAACGGTAACGCACATGATGAGAGCGAGAAGGGCCAACGCCACCGCGACCAGCCCGAGTTGAGCGTTGCGTTGCTTCGATTGTGCGTCGTATAGACCGAGATCTGCGACGCGGTCGACCGACAGCACCTCGGCCGACATCTGCCGAGTCTCAACACTGGCCGCGACCTGGCTAGCGTCGGTGAATACGAGGTTGCCCTGGCTGAGGGCTGACGTGAGGAACGGATCGTTGAACTGGTCGAGACCATCGACCCCCAGAATCAGAGGCTCGGAGTGTGTCTCAAAGGTGCCAGCCATGCCGCCAAACACCGGGAACCGGGAAGCTCCCGCAGATCGGTAGAAGTGAAGATCGGGCACGTCTCCTGACAGCGTCCACAGCTGAATTGTGGGGAGGAGCAATCGCGCGATTGTCGGGGGGAGATCTTCAATGTTCTTGATCGTGTCCGAGTCGGCGACCGACACTGTCCCCGCGGTCTGGATGGAATCGAGGTAGCGCCGATCAGCCAGGACCACACTGTCGAATCCAAGTGCGGCTAGTTCGCTGGTCCCCACTGCGTCGACGAGGTTTACTGAGTTAGTTGAGCTCAGCGACATCGAGAAGAGCACGGCGTCATCCTTCGCAGAGTCCCGCACAAGACCTCCGAATGCGTTGTTCTGAATGTCTCCTAGTTCGGCGCTGCCGATGCGGACCGTGACACTGTCACCCATTGATGCCCAGGTTGAACCGAGTTCGCTCGCCGCTGCCGCTGCCGCCACAAGTCCCAGCGTTCCAGGACTGATTGCGGCGACGAGGATAACCGCTGTCGCTTTGAACATTTCACTCAGCAGCCACGAGCTCCGCTCCGGTGGCTTTCGCGCGGCGATCTGTCTCACGTCCGGGAGCGTGAGGACCGCCATGATCAAGGCCAGGACGATTGCGGTGCCTCCGACGACTGCGGAGAACGTGCCCAGCGTGGCAACGAAGTAGCCAATTCTGCCGAAGCCGGCGATAAGCGCGATAATCACCGAGACGCCGAACGTTGTGATCGCCGGCAACGCTAGAGCGGCGAGTAGGGAGCGAAGGTCAGTGAGCACGATCATCGAGAGGCGCATGCCGGCGAGCATGCTCAATTCCCGTGCGCGGGCACGCAACACGTACCATGACAGAATCGTCGCCCCCAGCAGCAGCAACGCCGCAGTAACGGGCACCCACGCTCCAACAGTCAACAGCACATACGACAGCAGGGCCGCGGGGGACTTTGCGTTGACGACGACCTCCGCGGTCAACTTGCTCTGAGCCCACCGCTGGAAGGTCGCGGCATCGGCGTCGCTCCCGTATATCGCATAGACGCCGTTCAGGCTGGTGGCGCCGAGCTCGGACGAGTCGATGATCGAACCGCTCATTGTGGGGGAGAACCAGTCGACGTTTGTCCTTTCGTCGAAGTCCGAGCCGAATCGGAAGGCCACACGTCCATTGAGGAAGTCATCTGGCGCACTCGCAACTCGAACGATACCTACGCCGGTCGATTCGGCAAATGCATCAAGGCGTTCGACGATCTCGGATCGGGGGAGCGGGCTGTTGTCAACCCGAATCGAAGCGATGTGGTCTGCGTCGGGGAGTCCGTCAATGTCAGCCGCGGACGCGAAGACTCCAACGACGAGAGCAATCAAAGCAGCGATCGCGACTCCGGCAATGCGAACAAGAATCTTCAGCATCTATCTACCTTCCGCCGTGCCCTGGCACGCACGAGTGCAGCACCACACTCCGCATGGTGCTGCACTCGTGCGTTGGTAGGAAATGATCAGCAAGTCCGGTAGTACGCCCGGTTGTTCTGGATCGATGTGGTCGGTTGCGAGTTATTCGACCAGACTCCGCCAGCCACGTCGGGGGACGACGACAGGCCCCAGTCGTTGCGTGTGGAGGAGCCGTGGCACACGGTCTGGTGGAAGTAGTCGGAGTACAGATGCACCCCAGCAACGACGCCGTAGTTCCACGTGCCACCCTCAGGCGGATACGTCGTTGTGGCGAACGCCGCCGCACCGCCACCTAGGACCAGGCCGACGGCCATGATCCCCCCTGACAGAGTGTGTTTGATATTCATGAGCATTGATCCGATCTATTGGAGGTGAACGGGCCCACCCCACCGCCGCCTCGACGGCGCCCCACCCCTTGCGGGCGTCCTCTGAGGAACTATGCGACTCTGCGAACCCTCTTACCCTGCTTATTTCCGGACTCACTCACATCCTTACAACAGTGCTGAAGGTGGCCGAGGTCACGTAGTCGAGTTAGCTGTAGCAGACAAGAGCGGAAAGAGTTGTGCCGTTAGAGGGGCGACCTGTGTTCGTGGACATTGAGTAGATCACTGAACTGCCGCTAACGGCGTCCACACTGCCGAAGGTACGTGCGTTGGCGGTCGATCGTGCCAGCCCGCTGAGTAGTGACAAGCTACTTGATGTGCCGCCAGACGAACATGAGGTGAAGGCTAGTTTGGTTCCGGTATAGGAGGTACCGCTCCACGCGCAGTACTGACCCGTTGCACAGGTGCCAATGGCGCGAGCGGTAGCGGCGCCCTCAAGCGTGAGCACGACCGCTCCTCCATCCCAGGAGATTACTCCCGGTGCGATCTCCTCGCCGCCCGGATGTGACGCCAGCACCTGCGCCGTGCGCGCTTCCAACGGGTCCGCTGGTGAGGCGAGTGCCGGGGTGGTGGTCAAGGTCAGTGCAGCGAGGAGGGCGGCGGCAAAGGCCGCACCGATTGCTCGGCGGCATGTGTTCATTAGTTGGATTCCTTCCATGCGATGTAGTCGAGGACAGTTGGAGCTTTGAGGTGAACGTCAGTCAGCCCGCCCAGATAGACCTGCTCGGCCGCGAGCAAGACGCCGGTGTTCTGATCCACGACCAGCAGATCGCTGAATGCACCACCGGTGCGTGAATTTGTTGATAGAACCAGCCCGGGCCGGCCAAGACGGTCAAGGGTTTCGCCTGAGAGTTCGACATCGGGCAAACCTTGGATGAAGGTGAGCAGCGCGGCGGATTGGGTCCCGCTCAGCGTCCATTCGTTGCGAAGATCCGAGATCCCACGGAAGTACTCGCCTGTGGTGGTGGTTGCATTCGTTCCGAGGAATCTCGCGAAGTACGCCTTCATTTCCAACGGATTGGATGGCGGAGGCTGGGTGAACAGGAGCGGGAACTGGCCATGCTCGAACACTTGGTGTTCAAGTTCCGTCCCGGGCGCCGGGGGGTGTTCTTTCGTCGTGATGCTGCCCCAACGGATCGGGCCCGCCGTGATGATGATCTCGCCTCCGAGGCTTTCGGATCGGGTGCGCACAATCTCTCTCGGTTGCACGAAGGTTTCACTTTTGGCTGGGTCAAGCGTGAGATCTGCCGACCAGGTCTCCGACGCAATCGACGCGGATGACGATGAAGCTGGAGCGGTTTGAGCATTCATGATGATCCTTTCCAGTGCTGAGCTGACGCTGCCCGCTACTGGAGTCAGCTCAAGCAGTGGGGGAGCGGCCATTGCAGCCCGGGGCATCGCAATGAGGAATACGCTCACGGCCATGATGAAGACGAGCACCGCCGCGGCTACGGAGACGAACACAGGCCTGCGCCACTGCCTCACCGGGAGGCCGGTCTCCTCTGGCCCGTCAGCCAAAATTTCCTTGAGCCCCCGTTCTGCTCTCGCGCTTAGCGGGTCTCCTCGTCGGATTGACCCGGGGTTTGCGGCACGGATACGCCGCTCGAGCTCATCCACGCTGTTCCCTCCACGACTCTGCCGGCGTTGCCTCAAGTATTCGTCGCAAAGCGTCCCGAGACCGAGATAGTCGCACCCACACAGCGCCGGCCGATATTTTGAGAATGTCGCTGATCTCCCGAGCCGTCAGATCCTCCCAATACGCCATGTAGAGCAAATCCCGGTCGGCCTGTCGAAGTTGACTGATGGCGGCCGTAACATCCATTTCATCCGTTGACTCCTCCTGGGCCACTTCTTGACGAGGCTCCAGCCGGACGTAAGCCGCACTCGCCCGCGAAGAACGTCGGTACTCGTTACCAACAACGTTCCTTGCTGTCACGTACAGCCAGGCCACATCTATGACGTCAGTTGAGGAATGTTGCCAAGCGATCCTGAAAACTTCGTGCGCTGCGTCCTCGCCTGCCTGCCGGTTTCCCAACCGTCTCGCGCACGTGGCGGCGATCATCGAATAGTTACTTCGATACTGGGCGCTAAATCGCTCCGCGGCATCATCATCAAGCGTCACGGCCCATCACCACGTATCCCCCTACCTCATACATTTCCGCAACACGGCGGATCCTTACAAACAAATTTCGAGAAGATTGCGCCCCGTCCCGCTTACGCTCGGAACGCGCCGGACATCGGCCAAACCTTTGGCTCTCACCCCTTCTGGTCAGATAGTGCACTGATAGTCAATGGGACGTAACTATGGGATCGACGCCTTCACTATCGCGGAGCTCGCCCCCTCGAGCTTCAACGAGTTCGCGATCAGCCGAGAGGGGCTGTCGAGCATCACTACATAGAACGAAAGTGGCTATTGGCTGAGTGAACCTTATGCCCTCTCGGCCCGCGCCGCAGGCAGCGGCAATTACGTGCTCCTCGATAGCTAATTCGACCGGCTGGGAGAACTGGCTGGGTAAAGCACAGGATGGCGCCGAGATTCACAATACAAAAGTTGACTCGACACTCCATAGCCCCGACCGGAACTCGAGATATTGGACAACACTCGCCGTCTTGAGACTAACCGCTACCAGGCTCGCACGCTCGGGTGGGGACTTTCGCCCCTAGCGGGCATCCAACCTGCCCCGTTAGATAGAAGGTACCCATCGAAACGGCGCCAGCGCTTCGCCCCGGCAGAACGGAAACTCCCATGAGCAACAACGACAGCAGCACGGGCCAGAACACTTCCGGCACGACCCCACCTGACGAGCCGTTCGCTGAGAAGGTCCGGGTGCAGGGTGAGGCGCTGCTGGTAAAAATCAAGGAACTTTTGCACGAAGGAAATGTGCAACGGATCGTCGTCAAAGACAGCTCTGGTCACACC
>NZ_JANLVV010000018.1:0-2578 GCF_031364185.1 Salinibacterium sp.
GACGACGGCGGCCGTGGCGGCAACGCCGGCCTACGGCATCATCTCGACGTCCGCTAACACCCGACGAGAGCAGGTCGAGGCCGGGATGCTCTACAGCCAGTTCGACCTCACGGCCCGCAGCATGGGCCTGGTGATGCAGCCACTGAGTCAGGTAATCCAGGAGTATCCGGCCATGGCCGCACCATACGCCGCCGTTCACGACCAGTACGCGCCAGGTGGTGACACCATCCAGATGATCGTCAGGGTGGGAACGCCGACGGTGGAGTATCCGCAGACCATGCGGCGCAACGTATCCGACCTCATCCTCGACTGAAGGACAGCCATGCGAACCTCCACTCTCACAACGATTACTGCGAGAAGCCTGGCTGGCGTGCTCATCTTCTCTGCCGTTTCCGCGGTGGGGGGAGCGGTTGCACTCTTGTTTACAGGCGGTCTCGGAATGCCTCTTTCGCTGTTGGAGGGCAGCCCGTTTCCCTCGTTCGCTGGGCCTGCACTGATCCTTGCCGTGATCATCGGCGGTACCCACACGCTGGCGGCTGTACTGCTCCTGCGACACCGAGTGTCGTCTCTCCTCTGGAGCGCCGTAGCGGGGTTCTCTATGGTCATTTGGATCATGGTCGAGACGATGATCATTCGCGGATTCAGCTGGCTGCAAGGGCTGTACTTCACAGCCGGCATCGCGGAACTCGCGCTCGTTTTCGGGCTCTTGGGAATTGTTTCCTGGATGACACCCATAAAAGCTGATTGAGCCAGGATGAACCGGTCGGGGTTATGGGGCTGTGGACCCTCGGCTGCTGGAGACAGAGTTTTTGCGTAACTAGGCGGTTTCACCAAAGGCGCATAGCCACGCTGGATTTGCACGACACACAACGGAGAGCAGGCCACCATGCCCGAGCAAGTAAAGAGCCCACCTCGAGTTCCGCCGCGCTGGTTCATCCGCGCTGCATGGGCTGTCCACCGAGCCCTCTACACGACTACCCGAGGGAAATTGGGTGTGTGGCTACCCAAGCCCGGCGGCTGGGGTGCACTGCGCCTGACCACCACCGGCCGACACAGCGGGAAGAAGCGGTCCGCGATTCTTGGATACCTCGTCGATGGCAGCAACTTTGTCGCCATCGCCATGAACGGCTGGGGTTCGGCCGATCCGGCATGGTCACTCAACCTGAAAACGAATCCCCACGCATCCGTGGTCACCGCCGACTGGCGCGGTCAGGTCACGGCCACCGAGGCAACGGGAGCAGAACGCGACCGGCTATGGTCGCGATGGAGTGAACTGGAACCTGATCTCAGCGGATTCGCGCACCTGCGACCCCGGCCAACTAAGGTCGTTGTTTTCGCGCCCGATACTGACGAATCAGCGGACTAAGGAAGCGACAAGTTCGCCACGACGGTCATCCTCAACAATGCGCATCTGGTCAGCTGGACTTTGGGGTCTTACCGTGCAGTCGGCTGTCGGGACTTTCGCCTCTACTGTTACGAGATTCCGTCGGCTTATCGTAAACCAGCGGTGAAGGCGGTCACCGTCAGAATTCATATTCCACCCGATAGGCAGTGGAGGCAGCCAACAGTGCGACCCTATCGAGCTACCGCGATCACGGTGGGCATTCTGTTCATCGCCTGTTCAGCGGCGAGTGTCCTCAGTGCACTTCCCGTGGGTGCAATTCTTGCCGATCCTGACTACCTCAGCACGCTTGCGGGATCCGCCGGAAGTGTGGTGCTCACTGCGCTGATCGAATTCATCTGGGCGGCAACCGCGGCGGGCATCGCTATCGCCCTGTACCCAATTCTAGAGCGCTTCCACCCGGGCTGGGCTTTCGGAGCTGTCGCCGCCCGGCTCGTCGAAGGAACATTCATCCTCGCGGGAACACTCAGCCTGCTCGTTCTTCTCAGCGTGAGTCAACAATCAGTCGCTGCTGGCGCGCCCATTCCTTCATCGTTTCAACAGATCGGCGACACGCTCCTGGTCACACGCGACTGGTTGCACGGGTTCATCGTGTTGCTCGCATTCTGCCTCGGAGCACTGATGTACAACTACGTGTTTTTTGCGTCACGGCTCATTCCGCGGTGGCTGACAGTCTGGGGTCTGGCGGGAGCGACACTCATGGCCATCTCCACTATCTACGCGGGGTTTACCGAGAGCTTCGGTTTCAGCACTATCACTACCGTGCTCAACATCCCGATCGGTATCCAGGAGTTGGTGCTGGCCGTGTGGTTGATCGTTCGAGGGTTCAATCCACTACCCGCTGATTCGCGCGCCACCAAAGCCCGTTCGGACGAATAGAACCTGTCAATGCCAGGAGTCGCGGGGACTTTCGCCCCTAGCGGGAATCCAACCTGCCCCGTTAGATAGAAGGTACCCATCGAAACGGCGCCAGCGCTTCGCCCCGGCAGAACGGAAACTCCCATGAGCAACAACGACAGCAGCACGGGCCAGAATACTTCCGGCACGACCCCACCTGACGAGCCGTTCGCTGAGAAGGTCCGGGTGCAGGGTGAGGCGCTGCTGGTAAAAATCAAGGAACTTTTGCACGAAGGAAATGTGCAACGGATCGTCGTCAAAGACAGCTCTGGTCACACC
>NZ_JANLVV010000048.1:0-8092 GCF_031364185.1 Salinibacterium sp.
CGTAGCTGTCAAGAAGTGAGTCTTCGGCCAGCCCCCGCAGCACGAGGTCCAGTTTCCAGGACAGGTTAAGGACGTCGCGGAACCCGGACGCAAGACCCTGCGCTGCGAAGGGCGGCATGAGGTGCGCAGCATCCCCGACGAGGAATATGCGGTCAGCACGCCACTTTTCAGCCCAACCCGCCGCGAACGTGTAGACAACACCGCGTTCGAACTGGGCGTTGCCGGGATTCACCCCGAACGGCGCGAGAAGCTCCCGGATCTTCTCGGGCCGCTCGAGCTCTTTGGCGTCTTCTCCCTCGAGCAACATGAACTCCCAGCGGCGACGGCCGGGGCCCGATGGCACCACGGTCGTTGGTCGAACCGGATCGCAGATCTGCTTCGCGAGGTGAGTTACGTCGAAACCGTCACCGGGGATGACATCAACAACCAGCCAGTCGAAGAAGTACCCGAGGTCGTGCCACTCGATACCGGCGTCGATCCTGGTCGCACTGTTCGCGCCATCGGCACCGAGCACGTAGCGTGCACGCACAGTAGTCTCGGGCCCACCATCCATGGGTTCGATCGCAATCGTGACACCCTCGTCGTGCTGGTCGGCCACCCGAGCGGTCAGCCCGCGTCGAATCTGAACGTTGGGGAGTCCAGCCAGTGCGCTGGCGATCCGCCCTTCCAGGGTGGGCTGGTTATAGAAGTACATGTTGCCCCAGCCGGACGTGCTGACGCCCGACACGTCGATCTCCTGAAGCACTTCGTCGGCGGCGTTGACCCAGACGTACAGGTCGTCATAGGCCTCAACCGCATCGGGCATCCCATCGACAGGAAGACCCGCGCGCTGCATGAGGCGAGCAATCTCAGCGTCGTGTCCGACAGCGCGAGGCAGCGGGTAGTCCTCAGCCTTGCGATCGACAAGCAGCACCGAGTGTCCGGCGCGACCCAGCAGCAGGCCAGCCATCTTGCCAACCGGTCCAGCGCCGACAATTACGACATCGAAGGATTCATTGTGAGTATTACGCGACATCGTTGTCTTTCCTCTGACTCGCAGTTTTGGTCTCGTGGGCAGCACGGAACCGTTGGGCTTCCTCGATAAACCAGTCGAGACTCTGAGGGTTGGCTAGTGCACCGCGGTCCACCTTCGTGGGGTCGGGACCGGTGAACAGCCGCTTGACAGGAATCTCCACCTTCTTGCCCGCGTGGGTCACGGGGATCGCCGGCGCAGCTTTGATCACGTCAGGGACGTGGCGCGGTGATGCGTGCTGCCTGATTGCGGCGACGATCTCAGCCCGGAGGATGTCATCGAGCTGAATGCCCTCGGCAAGCACGATATAAAGGGGAAGGTGATACCCACCATCCGGTAGCTCGATCCCCAGCACGAGCGCATCCGTGACACCGGCCACCGACTGCAGGGCACCGTAGATCTCGGCGGAACCCAGCCGCACGCCACCGCGGTTGAGGGTCGCGTCGGATCGCCCCAGCACTTCGAAGGTGCCGTCAGCAGCCTCCATGATCCAGTCGCCGTGCGTCCAGGCACCGGGGAATACGTCGAAGTAGGCGCTCCGGTAGAGGGATCCATCGGCGTCGCCCCAGAAGCAGGTCGGCATCGAAGGCATGGGGCGCGTGACGACCATCTCGCCGACTTCGCCGATAACGGGCATCCCCGATTCGTCTCGCACCTCGATTGCGACGCCCAGCATCGGCCCCTGAAGTCGGCCGGCGATCACCGGCTCGAGAGGGTTTGAGCCGAGGAAGGCCGAGCAGATATCTGTGCCGCCGCTCACATCACTCAACTGGATCGCCGAACTGACGTCGTCGTGGACCCATTCGTAGGTAGCGATGGGCAGGGCCGAACCGGTCGACATGACAGTTCGGAGTGCGCCGAGCGACCACTCCCTGTCCGGCGAAACACCGGTCGCCTGCAGAAGCCGCAGATAGGCCGCGCCGGTTCCGAACATGGTGACCGCGTTGGTGGCCACGATGTCGAACTGGTGATCGGGCCTGAGATAGACGGGCGAGCCGGCGTAGGTGACCACACTCGCGCCGGTCATGAGGTTGCCGAGGATGGTGTTCCACACCATCCACGAGGTGTTGGCCGCGACGTAGTACCGATCACTGGCGTCCATTCCGAAGTGCAGGCCGAAGATCTTGAGCGCTTCGAGCACCATGCCGCCGTGACCGTGGACGATTCCCTTCGGCGCTCCCGTCGTCCCCGATGTGAACAGCACCCAGAGCGAGTGGTCGAACGGCACTCGCGCATACTGCGCTTCGGCGCCATCGACGAGTGCCTCATCGAACGAGAGGCGAGTTCCCGTGGCCGCACCGCCGACCACAATCGTGTGGCGAAGAGTCGGCAACCCCGCCTCGATCTCGAGAAGGTGGCCTCGACGATCGAACCACTTGCCATTGAACTGATAACCGAGGGAACCGATGAGCACCACCGGTTCCAGTTGCTTCAGCCGATCAAGAGTCGCCGTGGGGGCGAGGTCGGGCGCACAGATGCACCAGGTGGCGCCAATACTGGCGGATGCGAGCAGTCCGATCAGGGCTTCCGGATTGTTGGGGAGTACCGCCACCACACGATCTCCCACACCCACCCCTCGCGCACGCAGCCCGGCCGCAAGTGCTGCCACCCTGGCGTTCAACTCCCCCCAGGTGATCTCGGTCGACACCCCATCCTCGGTGATGTCGACGATCGCGACGCCCGAGCCGGTTGCACCGACCGCATTGCGCAGGATGTTCTCGGCATAGTTGAGGCGTGCGTCCGGGTACCACACCGCTCCGGGCATCCGGTCGTCAACCAGGGCTGGGGTGGTGAAGCCTTCGCCAGCGACGTCAAAGTATTCGCGGATCGAGTCCCAGAATTCCGAGAGATTGTTCACCGACCAGTCGAGCAGTTCGCGGTAGGTGGTGTTCTGGATGCCTCGATGCAGGGCGAGCCAGGACATGAAGTCGGACATCTGGCTGGACGAAATCTGCTCACAGCTCGGTGCCCAGATCACCCGGCGCGGTCGGGGTGCCGTTGTGGTGACGCTCGAGTCTTTCATCAGTGACCTAGACGAACTGATTGCGGATGGATCCGAGGCCACCGATCGTGCTGGTGAGCACATCGCCGGGCTTGAGGAAGATCCCGCGACCCATGCCAACGCCTGCGGGCGTGCCCGTGAAAATGACGTCGCCGGGGCGCAGTGTGACGATGTGCGAGAGGTCGGAGATGATTCGCGCAACCGGGAAGATGAGCTCCGAGGTGTTGCCATCCTGCACCGTCCAGCGGCCCCCATGGTCGACTGCAGACGGGCCTTCCAACACTGCTCCAATCGCAAGCTGGTCGGGATCAAGCAGTTCGTCCAGCGTCACGACGGCGGGGCCAAAGGGCGCGAAGTTGGCATACGACTTGCCCAGGCTGAACTGCGGTGCCGGACCCCTGCGCTGCACGTTGCGCTCGCTGTAGTCCTGGCCGACCGAAAATCCGGCAATCGATGCCCGTGCCTGTGTCTCATCGGCGTCACTGGTCTCGACGCCGATGACCACGACGAGTTCGGTTTCGTAGTCGACGAATTCGCTGGGAAGCGTCACCTCGACATTCGGACCAGCAAGAGCGGACGCGAATTTGGTGAACACGACGAGGTGCTCTGGATAGTCGAGACCAGACTCCTCCGCGTGATCTTTATAGTTGAGGCCGATGGCGAAGATCTGGCTGGGATTGGGCACTGGCGCAAGGAGATCGTTCTCGTCGAACGACACTGCTCCGGCGAAATCAGCGAGCGGCGCCCAGTCGACAAAGGAAGCCCAATCGCTGAACACCGCCAGCGGTTCCGGGCCGAACCTGCCCATGCTGGCCCTCGCGATGTCGAGAGCGGTCTCGCCGCGCAGAAGCACGGCGCGACCGTTCAGGTTTGCGATCCGCATCTCAATCGCCCTGGGATGCTGGCGGCAACGGGACTCCGTCGGCGAGGCTCGGTTCTGCGGCGATCCGTGCTGGCCACGGATCGTTGAAGGTCATCTGTAGGCGGGGCTCGGCCGGGAAGTACTCTTTGGCGTAAGCCCTGGTGTGGATGTCGTCAGGGGTGAGGCCGGAGGCGCGGGCGACGACGAGCTTCTCCGGGTCGAACTGCGCGCCGATCTGGTCGGTCGCAAACTCCTGCGAAGCCCACATCCACTCCTTGGACAGTCCCCAGTCACGGAAGTTGTCGACCTGAATCTCGACACCGTTACCGTCGGGGTCGGCGTAGTACATCGACATGGTCATGCCGTGGTCCAGGCAGATTGTCGGAAGCAGGCCCGCGTCGCGAAGCCGCACGTAGTTGTCAAGCCACTGGTCGAAGGTTTCATACTCGAAGGCAGTGTGGTGAAGCCCAGCGGTATGCGGCTTGTCGACTGGTGGGCGGGTTCCGGGAAGCTTCAGGAGGGCGATCCGGTGGTTGGCCTCATCATTGGTGAGCCACGCCGCGAAGTCGGAGTAGTAGACCGGCTGGAGCCCGCAGACCAATTCATAGAAGCGCACCATGGCGTCAACATCCATGGTCATAAATGTCGCGTGATGAAGCTTCGGCACAATTATCGGTCTCGGCTTCGGGGTACGAAAGTACTCGCTCTGGTCGGCAGTCATCTTGGTCTTCTCCGTTGAGTCAGGTGGTTCACACCTAACCTTGCTATTCATGAAATGTCAATGTATTTTTGTAAATCTTACGCGAGTACAACATTGTGGATGGATGGCCAGCATGAGAGTGTGCATTCTCGGAGCGAACGGCAATTGCGGTCGCAGGCTCGTCGCGGAGGCGCTTGAGCGTGGACACGCTGTCACGGCGGTGGTGCGTGCTGGAACGAATTCGACTGCTCCTCAACACGACGGACTCGTTGTTCGATCGGTCTCGTTCGACAGCTCTGACGCCCTCATTGACGTGATGAAGGGTCAGGATGTCGTGATCAACGCAGCCGGCTACCTCGCAGGCGGGGCCGAGTTCACGGCGCTCGTCGCTCGTGTCGTCGTCGCGGCACAGGTCGCGCTGGGTGCCGGCGGGCGATTCTGGTGCTTTGGGGGAATTGCGATGCTGGATGTTCCGGGTCGTCCGCTCGCGACGATGGACCTTCCCCTGCTCCCCACAGTCTTCGAGCCCCATCGCACGAACTTGGCGGCGCTCACCGCGAGCGATCTCGACTGGTCGATGCTGTGCCCCGGCCCGATGATCGATTCGCCTGACGGCAGTTCGACAGAGGGGCTCCAACTGTCGGTGGACAGCTGGCCCGCAACCCGCGCGAAAGGCACCCGGGCTCTACCGAAGATCGCGCTGACGGTGGCCCTGAAACGGGCAATGCCGAGCTTCACGATCTACTACGAAGACGCCGCCCGCGTGATTCTGGACAATCTCGATCGTGGAGGGCAGTTCGCCTGCTCGCGCGTCGGCGTCGCGCTCCCGGCTGGCCACAAACGACACAAGCCGTCGGCGACGATGGATGCGGAGTCCCTCACGAGATCGGCTGGAGTTCGGTCGTGACCGAGGGAAGAATCCAGCAAGATCGCCTCATGAACGATGGTGAGGGCAGCTACCGCATTCCCTGCCAAAACCGCGCCCGTGCCGCACGAACGGGGCGGCGCGCCCAGCCCTACGTGAGATGGCAGTGTCAGAGCCCCCCGGGGCAACGCTCGCCCAGGGGACGATCACTCGCGAGATAGGACCCCACAGACCCGCCGGCCTGAGCAGTCCTGATTAACTGCACTACACCGAGCTGATCAGATCCCCAGTAGCCGGGTAGGTTGTCATTCTTTGCAACCTCGAACACCAGAGATCCCGTGTTCCCGCTCGCGATGTAGACATCGCTGACCTGCCCGGTGGTCACGATCTCATCGAAACCCGTCGGGTGCGCCGCGAGTAGTTCATCACGGGTGCTTCCCACCCCGATCCCGGTATCGGTCAGGATGGGACCAACACCAGTATCGGCTGAGTCGGAACGCCGGAACAGGGCAAGCTGGGAGACCAGCCCCTGGTCATCGATGGTGGTGTAAAACGCCGCAGGGTCGTCGTAGTTCGGCACCCACAGCCCGGGGTCACCCTGGCCTGCATCACAATGCTCCGGATCGAATACCAGGATGTCGAGTGCTGGGTCTGTGACGGGCGGAGCCTGCCCCATGAGGAGCGGGCCAAGCCCGTCAGCGGTGAGTACCAGCTCGGCGAGCGCGGGCTTCGTCGGCGCCACCACCGTCGGGGTTGGCGTGGGAGTTGCTGTCGGTGTCGGCGCTGTCGCTGTGGGAGACGGCGTGACCACGGCTGCAGGCGCAGACGGCACACAGCCGACAATAGTCAACGCCACAGCGACGAATAAGAGCGCAGTTCTCTGTATCTTCATGTCACAGAGGAGCACCTGCGCTCTTCCATGGATACACAGCAGACACAACCGTGACCAGTCCGTGACGTGCACGGCTTCGTCGAGGGCTGTGCGATCGGGCGATCGGGCGCCAGTCAGACGACGGCTAGTGGGACCGGGTGAGGATGCGGTCGGGTCGGGGTGGTTCAGTCTCTCGTCGACTACGCGCTCAGCGGCAGTAGCGCCCGCGGTTGTGAATGTCATGCGTCATACCCGCTGCTACCATCACCCGAAGGAGGTGCAGTCATGCCCGTGACCCGGCGACCCGTGGTGATCTCGGCTCAGAGCGTTACCGAGGGTGCGGCATCCATAGTCCTGTCGAATGTATCGATCGTCAACGCGTGCCTCGATGATCTACTCACCCAGGATGAGTTGAGCATCCAAGCGCTGCAGAGCTATTACGTCGACTACTTCCAGGCCCAGGTCGATAACGGCGGCTTCACCCAGTTCGTATACAACTCCCGGGCCAGCGACACGGTGGCGCAGCTGGTTCACGACGGACTCGCCGCCATGGGCGCTCAACTGCACGTTTCGGCGTTTGACGAGGGCGCGCGGCTGCTGAAGGAGGCAGGACGCCGGGGTCGGGATGCCCTGCTCGCCACCGACTACGGGTCATCCAGCCGGCTGCGCACCAGACTCGCGAAACTCTCGCCTACCTTCGACCGGGCTCGGGCCGCCGAGAACCTCACCGAATTGAACGCCCGCTGGTTACTCGCCGACCCCGATGTCGTCGTTCTCCCCCGGGACCAGATCGAAGCGCACATCGCCGCATCCGTCGCCACGATCCCGGATATCGACGACCGCCGTCGACGTCGTGCCACCGCCCGCGCCGCGAATGTACCTCGCTACGAGCGTGGGATCCGCGCCCTGTGCGACCACCTGGGCTGACGATTCGACCGCATCACCGTGGGCGATCCGACGTTCCTCTATCTCGGCGAACTTACGATCGCCTGGTACTTTCTCTCGTCACGCGGCCTCACCTGCATGATTGAGCACGACGGGCAGGCGATCGCCGTCGACGATTCGACTGGTGCAGAACTCGGCCGCATCCCCTACCCGAACGAGTAAAGGCCCCGCAGACCGTAGGCCCCGCGAACGACATCGCGTGCTCATTCCCGGTTTTCCGCTTCGCAGTAGAGCAGGTAGTCCACGGCGCTGCGTGGTTAAACGAGCGCGGGACCGCCGTGGGTTTCTGTGATCTGCAAGACCCAGGAGCCGACGTCGACACAGGCGACTCCCCCAGGCACGCGACCAGCGGCGTTGGCGGGTGGTGGTGCAGTTGCGAGAGCGCCTCCTGCGGGCTTGCGGAGATGAACTCGAAGCGGGTGCCGTTGGCGAACTCGATCGGCGGGCGCTCTCGGCGCGTCAGCACCAGTACCGGCCGGCGGAACGGCGGCTCGTCGCCCCACCAGACCCGTGCGGCAAGGTCAACGCTGTTTGATGATGGATGCGGCGGCTACGCGTCAGCGACGACCGACGCCCACGCGGCAGGTGTGAATAGCAGACCCTTAAAGAGTGCCCCTTGTGTGGCTCGAACCCCCTTCTCAGCCGTGTGTTCAGGCGGAATTGGCCAAAGATCCCCGGGAACTCAACAATCTTTATTGAATGCGACCGCGTTCGTTCTGGTTCGTCTGCTCACGGTTATGGGCAAAGCGCAGACAACAGCCGATACCCTATGTTCATATAAATACGGATGCGAGCTTCCATATTTATATGAAACCTGCGAGGTTGGTGCCGTGAA
>NZ_JANLVV010000052.1:0-28166 GCF_031364185.1 Salinibacterium sp.
CGGGCGATGTCAAGCTGCGTGGAGTCGTTCGAGCGGTTTTTCGTTTTCCGGTTGCTCGGGTCGGTTGATGCTGACGATATCAGCGGGTGCGGGTGTGGCCGGTCGAGCTCGGAATCGTTCGGGGTGCGAGGCGTAGTATGCCTGCTGGGTGCGGTCGCGGTGCCACCAGAGGGTGCGCCAGCTGCCGTTGTGGACCTCGTCGGGTGAGAACAGGGCAATCCCCGAGTGCTTGTGGTTCTGGTTGTACCAAGGCACGTAAGAGGCCACGAAAGCGCGGGCTTGGTCGAGGGTGTGGAACGTGCCGGGATAGTTCGGTCGGTACTTCATAGTGCGGAATTCGGACTCGGAGAACGGGTTGTCGTTGGAGACCCGTGGCCGGTTATGGGTCTGGGCGATACCGAAGTCGTGCAGAAAGTCCTTCAGCAGGGTCGAGCGCATCGCGGGCCCGGAGTCGGCGTGGACGAACTGCGGGAGCCCGTGCTCGGCGAACGCGGTCTGGAACATCTCGACGGCAAGGTTGTCAGCCTCTCGAGTCTCGACCCGGCAGCCGACGAGCTTGCGGGAGTAGATATCGATGATCGAGTACGCCTTGAACGCGACGCCCCGCCATGGGGACCGCAGATCTGTGATGTCCCAACTCCAGACCTGATTCGGGCCTGTCGCGACGAGCACCGGCGCCTGGCGCGGCGCGGAACTGCCGCGCCTGGTGGGCACGATCGGGCGGGCGGACTGGTCGACGATGTCCGCCGCGATCCGCCACCACGAGCGACGAGAGGCGATCATGATCCCCTCGTCCCAGGTCGACGCGAACGTGTGATCGACCGAGTGTCCTGCCTCCCACCCGCTCGTGATCTTCCCCGCGATCACGGCCCGGTCGACCAGGTCGATCCGGGACCGATAGGCGCGGTCCTTATGCGGGATCGGGCTAGTGATGCCGGCACGCGGATGGGCGCGGTAGTGCCAGGTGGAGCGCGACACCCCGGCGAGCATCAACGCCTGACGTTGCGAGCCGGTCACTGCGACCAACTCCGCGACCAGCTCGTTCTCCTGACTCAGGAATCGGGCTGATTGGTCGGCGTTGGGGTGTTCTCGGGCTCTTCCTCGCTCATCGCGTGCAAGAGCCCGATAGCTTTTCCCAACGCCGTGTTGGTCTCCTCCAACTCCCGCACCCGCGCGGACAACCGCGCGACTTCTTTCGCCTGATCGCCGCGTTCCACAGCCCTCGCCCTCTCGAACGCCGTGCGCTTCTTCGGTGGCATTGTCATAGCACTACCCTCTCGCGGGATCAGCGCCCGGTCGAGATCTCCCTCGAACACCGCGTCTTGCCACCGCCGCAACCTCGAATACGGCACGTCCTGTTCAACCAGCCACCGGGCCTTCTGCCCATACCGAACCAACTGATACTCATGCACAAACTCACGAACCTCGACCGCCGTGAACCCCGGACTAATCGTCATCACCCTGCTCCTCTACTGACCGTGAAATGACTCACAACCAGCCTGGCAAAGAGGGAGAACGCCACTTTTGCTGCCCAAACCCCCGGCGACCCAGCAGAAGTGGCGTTCTCGACGTACTGGTCGCCGCGCGAGGGCAACAGTCACTCGCCCGACTTTCGACCGTGTCAGGGGCGTTCGTTAGGCTTGTTTCATGGCCACCTCGCTTCGCATCGCGTCCGTGAACACCAATGGCGTGCGCGCCTCCTACCGCAAAGGAATGGGCGAGTGGCTGAATGCCCGGGGCGTCGACATTCTCGCCCTGCAGGAGGTTCGGGCATCCACCGCAGACCTTGAAGGCCTGCTCGGGCCCGAGTGGAATATCCTGCACGACGCCGCGACGGCGAAAGGCCGTGCGGGGGTGGCCCTGGCATCCCGAGGCAGCGCGCACCTCCACCGTGTCGCCCTGGGCGCAGACGACTTCGACAGCGCTGGCCGCTGGCTCGAGGCCGACTACGAGGTGGGCGGGCGACTCATCACCGTGGTGAGCACCTACGTGCACTCCGGGGAGGTCGACACCCCCAAGCAGGTCGAGAAATACAAGTTTCTTGACGCGATGACGGCACGGATGCCCGAACTCATGGCCCATAATGACCTCGCCGTGATCGTGGGCGACCTCAACGTCGGTCACCGCGAGCTCGACATCAAGAACTGGAGAGGTAACCGCAAAAACGCGGGATTCCTCCCGCAGGAGCGGGCCTACTTCGACCGGTTTTTCGGCCCGGCGGGCGTCACCGTCGAAGGGGTAGACGGCACCACCGGCACCGGGCTCGGCTGGGTCGACGTCGGGCGTGTCGCTGCCGGCGAGGTGGAAGGGCCATACACCTGGTGGTCGCAGCGCGGCCAGGCGTTCGATACCAACACGGGGTGGCGCCTCGACTATCACGTTGCCACACCGAAGCTTGCGGCAGCGGCCCGCAACTACACAGTGGATCGCGCCGCCACCCACGACCAGCGCTGGAGCGACCACGCGCCTGTCGTGGTCGACTACGAGGTGTAGGCGAGCCGCTAGGCGACCTCGACCTCGAGCGTCACCTCGATATTGCCGCGCGTGGCGTTCGAGTAAGGACAGACCTGATGGGCTGCCGCGACCACCCTCTCGGCATCAGCCTGCGAGACGCCGGTCATCTCGATATGAAGCACCACCGAAAGCCCGAATCCGACGCCGCCATCGCTCTTGCCGATACTGACCTCGGCGGTCACCGCCGAGTTCTCCACCGGAATGCCGAGCTGCCTGCCTTGCCCCTTCAGTGCGGAATGGAAGCAGGCCGAGTAGCCGAGGGCAAACAACTGCTCAGGATTCGTCGCACCTCCCGGCCCTCCCATTTCGACGGGAATCGCCAACTCAACTTCGACGCTGCCGTCACTCGTGCGGGCGCTGCCGGCTCGACCCTCGCCGAGGCTGGTGGCTACGGCGGTGTAAATCTTTTCCAATTTCTGCTCCCTTGATCGTTGTCCTTGTACCAATCGCTGCGCTCCCCCCGTCATTCCCGTCTGGGAGGATGGGGTGATGAGCACCAAACCCCGCCTTTTCTCCGGTATGCAACCCTCCGCCGACTCTCTGCATCTCGGCAATTACATCGGCGCGCTGCTGCAGTGGAAAGAACTTCAGAGCACCCACGACGCCGTGTTCTGTGTGGTGGACCTGCATGCGATCACGGTCCCACAGGACCCCGCGCAACTGCGCGAGGCCACGAGACGAACTGCTGCCCAGTACATAGCAGCGGGAATCGACCCGGCGGCGTCAATCCTGTTCGTGCAGTCACAGGTGGCGGCGCATCCACAACTCGCCTGGATCCTGAACACCATCACCGGCTTCGGTGAGGCCTCGCGCATGATCCAGTTCAAAGAGAAGTCCCAGAAGCAGGGGTCAGATGGTACCAATGTCGGCCTGTTCACGTACCCCGTGCTTCAGGCCGCCGACATCCTGCTGTACGAGGCGGCGATCGTGCCGGTCGGTGAAGACCAGCGCCAGCACATCGAGCTCACGCGCGACCTCGCGAACCGCTTCAACACGCGCTTCGGTGACACCTTCGTGGAGCCTGCCGCGGCCATCCAGAAGCAGACCGCGAAGATCTACGACCTGCAGGAGCCGACCAATAAAATGAGCAAGTCAGCCTCGTCGGCGGCGGGCGTGGTGTGGTTGCTCGACGAGCCGACGGTCACGGCGAAGAAGATCAAGTCGGCCGCGACGGATAGCGGGCGCGAGGTGCGGTTCGATGCTGCCGAGAAGCCGGGCATCTCGAACCTGCTGACGATCTGTTCGGTGCTCTCGGGGCGGCCCGTCGCCGACATTGAGCGCGAATACGACGGCCACGGCTACGGCGACTTCAAGAAGGGCGTCGCCGAGGTGGTCATCGACACATTCAGCCCCATTCGAGCACGCACTCTTGAGCTGCTGGATGACCGTGCAGAACTCGACCGCATCCTCACCGCCAATGCAGACCGGGCCGCCGTGATCGCCGACGCCACGCTCGCGAAGGTCTATGACCGCGTCGGCTTCGTCCGTCGCTCATGACCCCGGTGGCGCTGACGATTCCCCCAACGCTGATGACGGAACGGCTCGTGCTGGACCCGGTCACCCCCGCCGACACGTCGGCCGTTTTCAAGTATTGCAACGACCCGGCACTGCAGCACTACGTGCCGGTGCCGGTGCCCTATACGCAGGCCGCGGCAGCAAGCTATACGGAAGGGTACGCGCCGAAAGCTCCGTGGCTGTGGGCAATACGTTCTTCCGGAGACACCTCCCTGCTGGGGGTGATCGTGCTGAAGCCGCGCGAGCTACGGTCGGCTGAGATCGGGTTCTGGCTCGGCCTCCCCCACCGGGGCCGAGGCATCATGACCGAAGCCGCCGTCGCGATCATCGATTTCGGGTTCAGTCCCGACGGTGCCGCCCTCACCCACATCGACTGGTGCGCCGTCGTCGGCAACCTCGGCTCGGCCACCGTCGCGCGGAGGATCGGAATGAGCTACGAGGGGATGCGCCGACAGTCGCTGCCGCACCGCGACCACCGACGTGATGCCTGGTTCGCCAGCATCCTCAGCACCGATGCCCGATCGCTCAAGCCAGGCTGGCCGGTCTGACCCAGATTGTTCGCTTAGACGACACCTGTTCGCGCACTGGGGCGCCGAGACTCTCGTTGAGGGGCCGACTCCGCTGAGGTATCCGCCGCCGCTATTGCTAACTCGAGGAATGATCACAGCGCACTTGTGGCCCCGGAAGAGCTGCGAAAGAGGCCACACGTGCACTCTCACTTACGAAACCGGCGGCGGCAGCGGGGCGGCGGCGGGAGCGGCACCGGCTGGGCGCGGAACGGGGCCGGGGCGGTACGGGCGCCGCGGGGTTGCCGGGGCGGGGCGAGCGCGCCGGCGCGCCGCATCCACCGGTCGGTGGATGCGAGGTCACCCGGTTCGCGGCTGTTGTCTGCGCCTGGGAGGCGGCATCATTAGGATATGACTTCAACCGACTCGGTCGTGAGCGTCCGCAACCTGCACAAGCGCTACGGCAGCTTCACCGCCCTCGATGACGTGAGCTTTGACATCCACCGCGGCGAGACCTTCGCCCTGCTCGGCCCGAACGGCGCCGGCAAGTCGACCACGATCGAGATCCTCGAGGGCTATCGCGACCGCACCGGTGGGGAGGCGAGCGTGCTCGGCGTCGACCCCGGCAAGGGCGGGCTCGAATGGAAGGCGCGTCTCGGGATTGTGTTGCAGTCCACGGGCGAGAGCGGCAACGTGACGGTGCGTGAGCAGCTCACCCACTTCGCCGGGCTCTACCCGCGGCCGCGCGATGTCGACGAGGTGATCGCCGCAGTGGGGCTGCAGGACAAGCAGAAGACGCTGATCCGCAAGCTGTCCGGGGGGCAGCGTCGGCGAGTGGATGTCGCACTCGGGATCATCGGACGCCCCGAGTTGCTCTTCCTGGACGAACCCACCACCGGGTTCGACCCCGAGGCCCGCCGCCAGTTCTGGCAGCTCATCGATGGGCTGAAACAGGATGGCACCACCATCCTTCTCACGACCCATTACCTCGACGAGGCGGCCCAGCTGGGCGACCGCGCCGGCGTCATTGCCGGAGGGAAGCTGATCGACATTGGCGGCATCGACGAGATCGGTGGCGCCGAGGCCAGGGTGCCGATTGTGCGCTGGCGCGAGAACGGCAGGGTGCACGATGTCCGCACCCCAGAGCCGGGCCTCGAGGTAGCCAAGATCGTCGCCAGGGTGGGCGAGCCCGAGTCTCTGGAGATTATTCGCCCCAGTCTCGAGGACATCTACCTGCGGCTCGTCGCCGAACATTCGACCCTGGGCAACGCAGACCTTCTGGAGGATGCATCATGACCACTACCACGTCGATCCTGCCTGCCGGCCGCACCGTGAAGCTCGGCCTCAGCCGCATCGGCTACGAGGTGAAGACCTACTTCCGCCAGGGTGACGCCGTCTTCTTCTCGTTCCTCTTCCCACTGGTGATGCTGACCATCTTCTCGGTCGCGTTCAGCGAGCAGAACTTCGGCTCCGACGCCGAACCGCTGACCGCCGCATCCTTCTACCTGCCCGGGATGCTGGCCGCCGGCCTACTCCTGAGCGGCCTGCAGAATCTCGCGATCGACATCGCAGGTGAGAAGGGTGACGGAACCCTCAAGCGTTTTGCCGGCACCCCGCTGCCGGTGCTGAGCTATTTCATCGGCAAGATCGGGCAGGTCTTCGTCACGGGCATCATGCAGGCAGCCCTGCTGCTACTGGTGGCGCGGGTCGTGTTCCAGGTCGAGCTCCCCACCGATCCGGCCAAATGGGCGACGTTCGCGTGGGTGTTCGTGTTGGGGGTGTCGACCTCCGCAATCCTTGGCATCGCGCTGAGCGGGCTGCCCCGCAGTGGCAAGAGCGCCACGGCCGTCATCATCCCGATCGCGCTGGTGTTGCAGTTCATCTCCGGGGTGTACCTCGGCTTCTCGCAGCTACCGGAGTGGCTGCAGAACGTGGCCAGCGTCTTTCCGCTGAAGTGGATGGCGCAGGGAATGCGATCGGTGTTCCTTCCCGAGAACTTCGCGGCCATCGAGCAGGGCGGCACCTGGGACCTCCCTGGTGTTGCCATCGTGACCGCGATCTGGCTGGTGGTGGGTCTTGCGGCCACCCGGATGACGTTCCGCTGGATCCGCAAAGACAGCTGAGTGACGAGCAACCGGTGGTGGAACATCGCGGTCCCCGGGATCGCGGTGGTCCTCATCGCGCTGCTGCTCGTGAGCACGCCCACCACGTTTTCGCTCACTGGCGGCCTGCTCTGCATTGCCGCGTTCGTGATCGCGTGGTTCACGCTGGGTCGATGCGCGTCGACCAGCCAGACGGCGCTGGCCGCGTTCATCCCCCTGCTGATCGTGATTTCGGCCGCAGCCGCCGGTTTCGAGACCGCAATGGCGACGATCCAATGCGTGGCGTATCCGCTCATCTGGGTTCTGATCCAGAGCACACGGCGAGCCGTGATCGCCAACGTGATGCTCGCCGTCGCGATCGGGATCGGCATCTATCTCGGCACCGGTTCGCTCGTGGTGGCGCTAGTGATCGAGGCAGCATCGCTTGCGTTCGCCCTCGCGCTCGGCTCGTGGATCACGTCGATCGCGAACCAGAGTGAGGAGCGCCTGAGGCTGCTGGGTGAGCTGCGCACAGCGCAGGAGCAACTATCGATTTTCGACCGGGACGCCGGGGTCTCCAGTGAGCGGGAACGACTGGCCCGCGAAATCCACGACACGATAGCCCAGGATCTCACCGGTCTCGTGATGCTCGCCCAGCGGGCCCAGCGAGAATTGTCGAGCCGCACCTCGCCCTCGGCCACGCTCAGCATGCTCGAGGAGGGTGCGCGCACCGCACTCGCCGAGACACGCGCGCTCGTCGCATCCGGAACCCCCGTTGCGCTGAGTGGCGGCATCTCGGGTGCCCTCCAGCGGTTGGGCGAGAGATTTGCGCGGGAGACCGGAATGGAGGTCTCGGTCTCGGCCTCCGGGCTCCCCGAGCTCGACCGCGACACCGAGGTGGTGGTGTTGCGATGCGCGCAGGAGGGTCTGGCCAACGTGCGCAAGCATTCGGCTGGCTGCGTGGCTACGGTGAGCGCGTGGGCCCACAACGGTTCCGTGGCCCTGCGGGTGACCGATGACGGTACCGGTTTCGACCAGGATGCACCCACCAGTGGTTTCGGCCTCGACGGCATGCGCAGCAGACTCGCGCTCGTCGGAGGAACGCTCGACATCTCGAGCTCGCCAGCGGGGACCGTGCTCACGGCGACACTGCCGCTTGGTGTAACGGCATGATGGGCGTATGGGCATGATCCGCGTGCTGGTGGCCGACGACCACCCGATCGTGCGCGGAGGTATTGTGGCGCTACTGGCGGCAGCGGACGACATCGAGGTCGTGGGTGAAGCATCGGATGGTCTCGAGGCCGTTGCGCTCGCTGCGACGCTGGCACCCGATGTGATTCTCATGGACCTCAGGATGCCCGGGCTCGACGGTGACGCCGCGACGGCCCGCATCCTCTCGACGGCCCCCGATGCTCGCGTCGTGATTCTCACCACGTACGAGACGGATGCGAGCATCCTGACGGCGATCGAGGCTGGCGCGAGTGGATACCTGTTGAAGGCAGCGCCGCAGGACGAGATCCTGGCCGGAGTGCGCTCGGTAGCTCGCGGCGAGGTTGCGCTCGCGCCGTCCATCGCGGCCATGCTCGTGAAGCGGGTGGCACGGCCGGCGATCACCCTGAGCCCGCGTGAAACTGAGGTGCTGGCCCTCGTCGCGCAGGGCAACAGCAACCCGGCGATAGCGAAGAAGCTGTTTCTTGGCGAGGCCACAGTCAAGACCCACCTTTTGCACGTTTTCGAGAAACTCGAGGTCGGTGACCGCACCCGCGCTGTCACGCGTGCGATGGAGCTGGGTCTGCTGTAGCGGGTGTCGCTCGGCAGACCTACAGCTGCAGTCCGATCGCCACCGGCTCGGCAACCAGCGTTATTCCGAATTCGGCGAGAACACGGGCCTGCACGAAGCGGGCGAGTTCGGCGACCTGCTCGGCGGTCGCGCCTCCGCGGTTCGTCAGGGCGAGAGTGTGCTTCGACGAGATCCCCGCCCGTGAGCCTGGCAGCGCAAAGCCCTTGCCGATTCCGGAGTGCTCGATCAGCCAGGCCGCGCTGAGTTTGACCAGGCGCGGTCCTGCGTCATGGCGCTCGGGCGGCTGCTGGCCCAACGGGACTGCCACGTCGGGCTCGTCGGGTGCCATCGGCCACCGCGGAGCATCCATCGGCAGGGTGCGTGCCAGGTTTTCGTCGACGATCGGATTGGTGAAGAACGAGCCGCAGCTGACCGAGTCCGGGTCGGCGGGGTCGAGCACCATCCCCTTCGCGGCCCGCAGCGACAGCACGCTCGCACGCACCTGGGCGAGAGGCACCTCGGTGCCGAGGGGCACGCCGAGTGCCT
The DNA here is from genome assembly GCF_031364185.1 of Salinibacterium sp. Taxonomy (NCBI): domain Bacteria; kingdom Bacillati; phylum Actinomycetota; class Actinomycetes; order Micrococcales; family Microbacteriaceae; genus Salinibacterium; species Salinibacterium sp. The sequence continues at coordinate 8,943 of NZ_JANLVV010000052.1, forward strand.
GCGCAAGCTGCGGATAGGCCACCGCACCCCGGGATGCGGCGACCAGCTCGAGCTCAATCGCCAGCACGACACCCTCCCTGCCGCGCTTCAGCGTCGAGGTGCGATACCCGAACCCGAGGTGCTCGGCGGTGAGGTGCTCGACCTTGCCGGTCAGATAGTCCAAAAACTGGACCGAGACAAGGGTGTCGCCGAGCTCCTGCCCGTAGGCGCCGATGTTCTGGATGGGAGCCGCGCCACTCGACCCCGGGATGCCGCTGAGCGCCTCGATGCCCGCGAGCCCGTTCGCCACCGCGTAGTCGACCACCGCGTCCCACGGCTCGCCAGCCTGCACCTCTATGCGCACTGCGTTGCCATGCTCGTGCTGCGCAATGCCACGACTGAGGGCCCGGATGACCGTGCCATCGAATCCCTCATCGGAGATGACCACGTTGGATCCGCCCCCGAGCACGATCCACTCGTCGCCGTCGGCCCAGGCGGCGCGGGCGGCGGTCACCAGCTGATCGCGAGTCGTGGCATCCACTAGGCGAGCGGCTGGACCCCCCACCCGCATGGTCGTGAGCTCGGAGAGCAACATCAGGTGAGCGAGACCCTGACCTGGGCCTTGCCGAGCACGGTCTGGTCGGCGGCGGTCACGGTGAGGTCGATGCGCGTGGAGTCCTCGTCGGTGGCGCCGACTTTCGCGACCACGGTGACGCTCGCCCCGGTCGAGGCATCCACCAGCACGGGTCGGGTGAAGCGCACCTGGTAGTCGAGCACGATGCCACGCTCCCCCAGCCAGTCGACCACCGGCTGCACCGCGAGACCCATGGTGAGCATCCCGTGCGCCAGCACCCCCGCAAGCCCTACCGATTGCGCGGTGTCATCCCGGTAGTGGATGGCATTGAAGTCTCCGGATGCGCCCGCGTAGCGCACCAGCGAATCGCGCGTGATCGGGAAGGTGCGCTCAGCAACCACGTCCCCCACGGTCAGGTCGCTCATGCGTCGCCCCTCACCACGAGTGTGGAGATGGCTGTGACTACGTGCGAGCCCGAGGCATCCACGATCATCGATTCTGCTGTCACCATGGAGTTGCCACCGAGAGACTTGACGCTCGTGACGGTCAGCGTGGCGGTCAGCTCGTCTCCGGCCACAATCGGCCTGGTATAGCTGAAACGCTGCTCGCCGTGCACGACCCTCGAAAAGTCGATGCCGGCGTCGGGCTCGGCCAGCAGTTGCGCGAGGGTTGCCTCCTGCACGACGACGGGGAAGGTTGGCGGGGCCACGACGTCGGAGTAGCCCGCGGTCAGGGCGGCATCCACATCGAAATTGAGGGGGTTGGAGGCGAAGACGGCCCGGGCGAACTCACGCACCTTCTCACGCCCCACAAGATAGGGGGCAGTCGGCGCGAACACCCGTCCCTGGATGTCTGGATTCACTGGCACCATCCCAGCCTACCTATCGGCATGCGGCCCACACCGCCGCGGGAAAAACACAACCCCGGCCGCCACTAGGGCGCCGGGGTTGCGAAATTTTTCGGTGGCGCAGTCCGAGGGTGCGAGCGCCTACTGGCAGCTATCGCACTGCAGAAGGTCCATCGGGTCAACGGGAACTGCGTATCCGCCGACGTTGTCACCGTTGCCGTAGTTGTCACTGTTGTAGCTGTCGTTCTCCATGGCAATCCTCCCCAAATCCTGTGTGGCCGCTTCTTCCGCTGAAGATTTTGCGGCTGTCCCACCCGCATGCTGCGGGTGGGTCTCCACTATATAACCTGAATGACACCCTTGTCATTCCACTACATGTTGTGTTTTCGGCGTGTCGCCGAAGTTTTTGGGCCTCGCTGGGTTTCGGCGCTCGCCGCCCTGGCTAATGTGCGCAGGGTGCGGCTTCCGTCGCGATGTAACAGCAGTATGCGCAGTCTCGGCGGCGAGGCCGATGTCCCCCGTTTGCTCAAAGTTCACCGCAAGGGCTGGACATGTCCTCGCTCGCAGAGTTGAATTATCCTTAATGCACCAGTTCAGGGCAGCAGGGCACTGCCAGCGCGAGTCTTCCGAATTTCCGATGACGTAAAACGGGGAGCAACATCATGACCATCACGACCTCAGCGCCCGCTGCCGCCAGCGACCCCGAGAGCCCGGTCACCGGCGATAGGGCGAGCCGTCGCATCCACTGGAAAGTTATCCAGCGTGGACTCTGGATCGGCAAACGCGACGGCGAATTCGCGGGGATGATCGAGTCGACCACGAATGGCACTTTCGCCGCGATGACCAGCTTGGGCGAACAACTGGGCAACTTCGGCACAGTGGATGCCGCGAAGCAGAGTTTCGCCGCCTGACCCTGGCGCCACCGCCACCACCCGCCGCCCACCGCCACCAGCGAGCGCGCCCATCCGCAGCGAGCGCGCCCATCCGTCACAACGGCGCCCGGGCGCCGCACCGCGCTTGCGACAAACGGCCGCGCTTGCGACAGGCCTGCCGCCGCCGCGCCCTCAGCCGACGCGGATCAGTAGGGCCGCGCCCTCAGCCGACGCGGATGAGCAGGGCGTCGCCCTGGCCGCCACCGCCGCACAGGCCCGCGGCGCCGATGCGCGTTCCGCCGAGCCTGCCCAACTCGAGTGCGAGGTCGAGCACGAGCCTCGCGCCGCTCATACCGACGGGGTGACCGAGGGCGACGGCGCCTCCGTTGACGTTGACGATCGCGGGGTCGACGCCGAGCTCAGCAGTGGAAGCCATCGCGACGCTCGCGAACGCCTCGTTGATCTCGAACAGGTCTATGTCATCGACCGTGAGCGTGCCGTCGCGCCGAAGAGCGTCGCGAATCGCGTTGGCCGGCTGGTGCAGCAGCGAGGTGTCGGGGCCAGCGACCGTGCCGTAGGCGACAATCTCCGCGATCCAGCTCAGCCCGAGTTCCTGCGCTTTCGACTTCGACATGATAACTAAGGCCGCTGCCCCGTCCGAGAGTTGTGACGCCGAGCCGGCCGTAATGGTGCCGTCCGGCGCGAAGGCGGGCTTCAGTCTCGCGAGGGTGTCCAGCGTGGTGTCGGGGCGGATGCCCTCATCCACGTTAATCACTGCGCCCTTGCGGGTGGTGACGGGGACGATCTCGGCGGCGAACCTGCCGCCGGTCGTGGCCGCGTGGGCACGGCGATGGGATTCCGCAGCAAACGCGTCCTGCTGGTCGCGGGTGAAGGCAAACCGGCGCTGGTCGTGGTCCGTCGCGGCGCCCATCGTGATGCCTTCGATAGCGCCGACCAGCGCGTCTCGGTCTAGGGCATCCTCGAACTGGCGGCTGCCGTAACTGATGCCGCGCCGCGCGCCGCGCACCAGGTGCGGGGCGTTGGTCATCGACTCCATGCCGCCTGCCACCACGATCTCGTGCTGCCCCGCGGCGATCGCCTGGTCGGCCATGGCGATGGCGGTAAGACCCGAGAGGCAGAGCTTATTGACGGTAGTGGATGGCACCCTAAGCGAGATCCCGCCAGCGACAGCGGCCTGGCGCGCAGGGCCAGGGCCGACTCCGGCCTGCACAACGTTGCCCATGATGACGGCGTCGACCTGGTCGGCGGTGATGCCCGCCCGTTCGATCGCAGCGGCGATCGCGATGCCACCGAGCTCGGGAGCGGTGAACTCAGAGAGGCTGCCGAGGAGCCGCCCGATTGGCGTGCGCGCTCCCGCGATGATGACTGATCCTGCCATGGTGACCTCTTCCGTGGATGCTTCGTTGCTCTTGCAGGTTTACACCACGAGGCTGGGCGGCCCGTCGTTAGGCTGTGTTCATGGCCCAGGTTTCCGAACTGTTCGACCCCACCCGCTGGCAGGATGTCGAGGGCTTCGAGGCTCTCTCCGACATCACTTACCACCACGACCTGACGGGCCGCATCGCGCGAATCGCCTTCAACAGGCCGGAGGTGCGCAACGCATTTCGCCCGCAGAGCGTCGACGAGTTGTACCGCGCGCTCGACCATGCCAGGCAGAACACCCACATCGGTGCCGTGCTCATCACCGGCAACGGTCCGAGCCCGAAAGACGGCGGCTGGGCGTTCTGCTCCGGTGGCGACCAGCGCATCCGTGGTCGCGACGGATACCAGTACGCCGACGGCACGAAGAGCACGGGCCGCCTGCACATCCTCGAGGTGCAGCGACTCATCCGCACCATGCCGAAGGTCATCATCGCGGTTGTGCCAGGGTGGGCCGCCGGTGGTGGGCACTCCCTGCACGTGGTCTGCGACCTTACGATCGCAAGCTCCGAGCACGCGCGATTCAAGCAGACGGATGCCGATGTCGGCTCATTCGACGGAGGGTACGGAAGCGCGTACCTGGCCCGCCAGGTCGGGCAGAAGTTCGCGCGGGAGATTTTCTTCCTCGGCCAGGAATACAACGCCACGCGCGCCTACGAGATGGGGACGGTCAACGCGGTGGTGCCGCACGCTGAGCTCGAGAGCACGGCGATCGAGTGGGCCGAGGCGATTCTGGGGAAATCGCCCACCTCCATCCGGATGCTCAAGTTCTCACTCAACGCCATCGACGACGGGCTGGCTGGCCAGCAGGTGCTCGTGGGTGAAGCCACCAGGCTGGCGTACGGCACGGATGAGGCCGTCGAGGGGCGCGATGCCTTCCTGGAGAAGCGCGAACCCGACTGGGGTCCGTACCCCTGGCAGTATTAGTTTTGGGACTTTATTCTGCTTTATCGAATGTAGATAAAGCAGAATAAAGCGAATAAAATTTTGCCGAGGACAGCAGTCGCAATCCCTACACCCCGAACGCCGGAGCGTCTCCGGAAGCTATCGTCGGTCGCGATGAGCACATTCGAGCCTTCAGTACCCTCCTGACTCGCCTCTCGCGCGGCCGGACGGAACAATCAATGATCATTACCGGGCTGCGGGGTGTGGGCAAGACCGTCCTCCTTAACGAGTTCGTCGACATCGCGAAGACCGCTGGCTGGCAAGTGATCGAGTTTGAGGCCAGCAAGCGCGACGATAACCACTTTCGACAAGCCATGTTCTCCCAGCTGAAAGCCGCCCTACTTCGGCTTTCACCGCGGGCACGATGGACAGATAGGGGGCGCAGGGCTGCAGAGGTGCTCACAGCTTTCGCAATGTCCATTGACAGCAGCGGAACGTTTAGCGTCAGTTGGGACATCCCTGCGGCCGAAGGCCTGGCGGACCACCATGATCTCGGAATGGATCTCACGGACGCGCTCCTGGCGATCGGAGAAGCCGCTCAGGAGCAAGAACACGGAGTAGCGCTTCTCATCGATGAGGTGCAATTCCTCAAGTCCTACGCTGAGCGACTTTTTAGATTTCCCCGAATTGGTTCGCTGGATGGCGACGACGCCAGAAAAGCCATTACTGAGCCAGCGCTGTCGGAAGGAGTCACATACTCACACGGTGCGGTGGATGCAGCAATTCGAATCACGAAGGGATACCCCTACTTCATTCAGGAGCTCGGCTATCAGGTCTGGGAAGTCGCGCTGGGAGTCGAAATCACGGCGGACGATGTGGAAATAGCGAGGGAGGCGTACGAGGCCAAGCTCGATACGTCATTCTTCCGCGTACGCCTTGATCGAGCAACGCCGCTGCAAACCGCGTATATGCGCGCGATGGCTGAATTGGGGCCCGAACCACAAAAGGCATCCGACGTAGCTCGGGTCATGAAGCGTGACTCTACCCAACTCGGACCTACCCGTGCTGAGCTGATCGACATGGGATTGCTCTACACGCCTGATCACGGTTATGCGGCCTTCACGGTTCCGGACTTCGATATGTTCATGCTTCGCGCGGTTCCGGAACTGGTCATTCCTGAAGTGCGCCGACGTGGCGAAAACAGCAACTAGCCCCTCAGTGCCGGAGTGCGGCCCTGCCAAGCGCGAAAGTGCCCCAATTAGCGCGCCGCTACCAGGTGCCGTCGGGCGCGGACACGATTTGCACCGGCGTGTACGCCCAGTGACCGCCGTTGGCGTAGTGACTGGATGCCCAGGGTGACGCCCAGATCGCGGATTCGATCACCTCGGTAGGCGCCGAGGCGGCGAATGCGGCGACGATCTCGCTATATCCCCCGACGCTGTGCAGCGCTTCGGCGGCGTTTTCTGCCGCGAGCTGCAGGTTGTCGTAGCTGCCAAGACCGCTGTTTCCGCCGGAACCCCATCCATTATTCAAAGGATTATTGCGGTTGAACCAGTCGTCGGCGCCGTTCTCCTGGCGCATCCACCGGGTCATGACCGTGACGCTGCCCTCCGTAATCGGGAAGCCCGCCTTCAGCAGCACCAGCTTCGCCCAGTCATAGTTCGTGCCTCCGGCCGCAAGGCTTTGCACCCCGGCCGTCGCCGTGTAAGCATCGCGCGTGATGGCTACCGCCTGGGAGGTGGCCGGTACGGTGAGCTGCTGCGCATTCGCAGAACCGTATGACTGCGCAGGCGCCCCCGCGTTCACAGCGGCGCTCACAGTGGGAGGCGGCGCCAGCGACCCCACACTGATGAGCGCGAACGCGCCGAGCAGCGCTCCGACCGCGAGCCCGTGCCTTGCATGACCGCGTCGGCGCGCGCGACCCAGCGCCGCTCGGGTGCGGGCTCGACTGGTCATGGGATGCGGCTTCCTGGCGGTAGGGCGGGTGCCGTGCGGCCCTTCCACGGTAACAGGTGCCCCCGGAGCGGTCAGGGGGTTGTGATGGTGCCGTCGACCAGGAGCCACGACAGTGCGACTGCACCCAGGATCACCGCTGCCAGCGCAATTGCGGCCAGAGGTCGGCCACCGGTCGCGAGCACGCCATCCGCAGCGAGTGAGCGATAAATCCTGCGGTACCGGATGCTCGCTCCGAGGTACCCCGCAATCGAGAGCAGCACCCCCGCACTGCCGACCACCACGGCAGCCGCACCGAACTCACCTACCGCGATTCGCATTCCCACAGCGCTGGCCAGTGCGAGCGAGAGGGCCGTGCGCCGCCACGCGAGAAGCGTCCGCTCGGGCTGCAGGCCGGGATCGAAGACGTTCCCTGCCTCCGTCATATCAGCAGCCCAACCCCCACCAGCGCGATGGCCACCACCACACCGGCCGCGATGATGACCGACAGCGACGGCCCCGGTAGCACGCTCCCGAGCCGCATCGCGAGTTCGGTGCGGGCCCAGCTCACCCACGAGAATGCTGCGGCGATGAGGCCGAGCACGACGAAGAGGATCGCCGCCGCAAAGCGCAGCCCTGGGGCGATGGGCAAATCCAGGGCTTCGAGCGCGACGCCCGCCGCGACCAGCGCGAGTGCCGTTCTGATCCATGACAGAAAGGTGCGTTCGTTGGCGAGACTGATCCTTGGGTCAGGCTCGGTGCCGCGCGAGTAGACCGCGCCGGGGAATCGCCGCGCCATCAGCGTCTCGCGGCCGTCGTGACTGGTGATGGCCGCGGACTGAACCAGAGCACGAGCCCGGCCCCCACCGCCGCGCCGAGCAGTTGGGCCGCGATGAACCCTGGGGCAGAGCCCGGGGCGATTCCCGCGAACGTATCGGTGAACATACGACCGAGGGTAATCGCAGGATTCGCGAAGCTGGTCGAACTGGTGAAGAAGTACGCAGCCCCGATGTAGGCGCCGACAGCCCAGGGGATGACGGAGGCACGGTTGCTGCGAGCCAGCGCGAAGATGACCAGGATGAGGCCGGCGGTGGCGATGACCTCGGCCAGGAAGTGTGCTCCGGTGAGGCGATCCGTGGTGCTCCAGGCGACCGCTGGCTGCTCGAACATGATATTGGCGGCGACGGCTCCCACGATGCATCCGGCAACCTGGGCAGGAATGTAGAGGGCGGTGTCGCGCCAGGCGCGCATCCCGACCGCCGAATCGACGAGCGATACAACCGGATTGAAGTGCGCCCCACTGATGGGGCCGAATACGAGGATGAGCACCGGCAGCGCCAGCGCCGTCGCCAGGGCATTCTCCAGCAGTTGTAGTCCGGTGTCGCCGGGTGACAGCGCCTGAGCGGCGATTCCCGAGCCGATCACGACCGCGGCCAGCGTCGCGCTGCCCAAAAACTCGGCTCCCAGCCGACGGGCCAGCGCGGTCCTCACGCCGAGACCAGCAGCCGGGCGACCGCGTCGAGCGCACCGGGAACGAGGGCGTAGTAGGCCCAGGTGCCACGCTTCGAACGGGTCACATATCCCGCCTCGACGAGCACCCTGAGGTGATGCGAGACGGTCGGCTGGCCGATATTCAGCGGCTCGGTGAGGTCGCACACGCACGCCTCCTGTCCCTCGGATGCCGCGATGATCGAGATGAGTCGCAGCCGCGCCGGATCGGCCAGGGCCTTCAGCGACCGGGCAAGGTCATCCGCCTGCGACTGGGTCAGCGCGTCTCGCACGAGAGGCGAGCAGCAGGAGGCGGCATCAATTACCGGCAGCAGGGTCGTGGTGCTCATGACACCATGATAGTCAGGCATTGACAGTCATCGATGTTTAGGTTCACACTTGGTGCATCGACACACATCGATATATGAATGGATGCCCATGACCCTGATCGACCTCACAACCCCTGTCCGGCTGAACAGCAGGCTCGATCCGTTGCCCGTCGCCATCATCGGGGCTGGGCCTATCGGCCTCGCCGCCGCGGCGCACCTGATCGAGCGCGGGCTGGACTTCGTCATCTACGAGTCCGGGAACACCATCGCGAGTAGCGTGCGATCCTGGGGCCACATCCGCCTCTTTTCCCCCTGGAAGCACCTCATTGATCCGGCCGCGCGGCGCCTGCTCGAGGCATCCGGCTGGACACAACCGCGCTACCAGTCGACCGCACCCTCTGGCGCAGAACTGGTCGGCCAGTACCTCGCCCCGCTCGCGGCGCTGGAGCAGATCCGCTCCCGAATCCACACCGGCGTCACGGTCACGGCCGTCACTCGCGAGGGCATGGATCGCACGAGATCGATGGGCCGGGCATCCACTCCCTTCGTGCTTCGCATCAGCGAGGCCGGCGGCGCGATCTCGGAGGTGACGGCTCGGGCGGTGATCGACGCCTCGGGCACCTATCTCACGGCCAACAGTCTCGGCTCGAACGGACTCGACCCCCTGGGCTTTGATGACGTCGCCGGGCACGTGACGTCGGCACTGCCCGACGTGTTGGGCGCCGAGCGCAACCGCTTCGCCGGGAGGCACATCACCGTCGTGGGGGCCGGACATTCCGCGGCAAACACCCTGATCAACCTCGCCACACTCATTCAGACCGAGCCCGCAACGACGGTCACGTGGGTCATCAGGAACAGGTCGGCCGAGCGGGTGTTCACCTCGGACGACGACGAGCTGCCGAGGCGCGCACTGCTCGGCTCGAAGGTGACGAAACTGATCGATTTCGGGGTCGTGAGAGTCATCGACGGATTCGAGATCACGGCGCTGCGCCCGCACGGCGACCAGGTGCAGATCACCGGCCTGCGGGTGGGAAACACCGAGCACATCACGTCGGATGTCATCGTCAATGCCACCGGATTTAGGCCTGACCTGGGCATCCTTCGAGAAATTCGACTTGATCTGGACGACATCGTTGAAGCTCCTGCGAAGCTGGCACCGCTGATCGACCCCACCGTGCACAGCTGCGGCACGGTCGAGCCGCACGGATTCGCGGAGCTCCAGCAGCCCGAGCCGAACTTCTTCATCGCGGGCATGAAAAGCTACGGTCGCGCGCCTACGTTCCTGCTCGCCACCGGCTATGAGCAGGTCCGGTCGATCGTCGCGTATCTGGCCGGTGATCTCGTCAGCGCAGGTACCGTCGAGCTCGTGCTGCCGGCGACCGGCGTATGCTCAACCACCGCGAGTCCAGGCTGCTGCTGAGCTCTCATAGACTTCGGTCTATGGATCGGGACAGTGCTTTCACTGCAGGATCGCCCCCGCGCGAGCGTGAGGCGGCCAAGAAGATCGCGCGAAACATCAGGGCGACGTCAGATCCCACGCGGATCCAGATCCTGGGGCTGATCGTGGAATCGGACACGGGCCGGCGTGCCGTGACCGAGCTGGCGACACAGCTGGGGCTCACCCAACCCACGATCAGCCACCATCTGCGGGTCTTGAGCGACGAGGGTGTAGTGCTGCGAACCCCGGAGGGGCGACGCGCGTGGTACTCGGTAGTTCCGTCGCGTCTCGCTGAGGTACTTGACTCGCTGCACGCGGATCATCAGGATGCGACGGCACCGGACTCGCCGCCGGTGCTCGAGCGCATCTCCGCCGACCTCGCCTTCAGGTTCGCCGGCACCTTCTCCCCCGAGACCGTCCTGGAATACGTCAGGGAAAGCTACGGACTGTTGGCCCAGCGCAGTCGTGTCACCCGGTATCTACCATCGTTGACGGCACGATTCGCGGCCGATCGCCTCGAGGCCCTGGCCAGCGCCGACGGCCTCGCGCACGGAGCAATCGCTGATGTGTTGTTCGTCTGCGTGCAGAACGCCGGTAGGTCGCAGATGGCGTCGGCCATCCTCCGCTCCCTCGCCGGGGGTCGCGTGCGGGTGCTCACCGCGGGCTCCGACCCCGCCGGATCCATTAATCCACTGGTCATTGCCGCGCTGGATGAGATTGGCGTTTCTGCGGGTGGGGAGTATCCGAAACCGCTGACAGTCGAAGTGATCCGGGCCTCCGATTACGTCATCACGATGGGATGCGGCGACGCCTGCCCGATCTATCCCGGTCGGCGATATGTGGATTGGGATCTGCCCGATCCGGCGGGCCTGACGATGGAGGGCGTCCGTGCGGTTCGAGACGATATCGACGGTCGCGTCCGTGGTCTCCTTGCGGAAATCGATGCGCTGCCTGTCGGACGAGGTCCCGAGGTGAATACCGGGTGAAGAACTGCGACGACAGCGACCACATCCATAGATAGTCATCTATGCTTCTGCTATGACCACAGATCAGCCCACCGTCCTCTTCGTCTGCATCCACAATGCCGGCCGCTCGCAAATGGCCGCCGGATACATGACTGCGCTCTCGGGCGGCGCCGTTCAGGTGCGCTCCGGCGGCTCCGAGCCTGGCGACCAAATCAACCCGATCGCCATCCTGGCCATGGCCGAAGAGGGCATCGACATCTCCCAGGGCGTGCCGCAGCTCATGACCACCGAGCAGGTGCGCGATTCGGATGTCGTCATCACCATGGGGTGCGGTGACGTCTGCCCGATCTTCCCCGGCAAGCGCTACGAAGACTGGCAGCTGGCCGATCCCAAAGGCCGCCCCCTCGAGGAGGTGCGCCCGATCCGGGATGACATCAGGCGCCGCATCGAGGCCCTGATGGCCGAGATTCTCCCCGCAAAGGTCTGACACGAAATGGAGATCTCGGAGCGACACGGGATGCCCGGGCTCACCTATCCCGAGGAGTACCTCAAGCGACTCGCCGCAGACCTGGGAGCAAAGTTCGCCGGGATCTTCGGCACCGAGACCGTCGAGCGATATGTGCTCGAGTCGTATACGGCGCTGCTGAGAACCTCCAAGATCACGACTCACCTCGCTTCGCAGACCATCCGGTTCTCCACCGAGCGTCTCACCGCCCTGGCCCAGGCGAAGGGAGCGATCGAATCGACGATTCCGGAGGTGTTATTTGTGTGCGAGCAGAATGCCGGGCGATCCCAGATGGCGGCCGTGTTTACCCACCACCTCGCAGACGGCCGCGTGCATGTACGTTCCGCCGGATCATCTCCATCAGCCTCCCTGAATCCCGCGGTGGTCGCAGTGATGGGCGAACTGGGGCTCGACATGACCGAGGAATTCCCCAAACCTCTCACCGATGATGTGGTGCAGGCCGCCGACGTGGTCATCACCATGGGATGCGGGGACGCGTGCGCGATCTACCCGGGTAAGAAGTATCTCGACTGGGAACTGACCGATCCAGCTGGACTCCCTCTCGAGGAGGTTCGTTTTATCCGGGACGAAATCCGCCGCAGGGTCGAGCTCATGCTTGCCGGGCTCGACTCGGCCTAAGCCAGTGCAGATCCGTCCATGGTCACCGCCGCTGATCCTGGGCGAACCGGTGGCCGATCCGTAGCGCGGCGCTCGAAGACGACATCGTCGGTGATGCGGCCGAGGCGCAGCATCCGGAAGCCCCTGACGTAATTTTGGTGCAGCCTCCACGGTGCCCGTGACCCCTGCCGGGGAAGCTGCGAGTCGCCGCGGCGGATGTAGCCGGCATCCAGGTCGATCAAAGACACGAGCGTGCCGGTGCGCACCACCTCGGGAGGCCGGGGCGTGACGGTGTCATACCCGTGCCGATCCATGTGGCTGATCAGCCGGCAGATATAGCGCGCGACCAGGTCGGCCTTGAGCGTCCACGATGCGTTCGTGTAGCCGACGGTGAGGGCGAAGTTCGGCACCCCGGCGAGCATCATCCCCTTGTACGTGAGCAGCTGCGAGATGTCGACCGGGTGCCCGTCGACCGTCAGCTTAATGCCTCCGATGGCGAGAAAGTTCAACCCGGTCGCGCTGATAATGACATCGGCGTCAAGCGTCGCGCCTGAGTTCAGTTCGATGCCCGCGGGCGTAAATCTGCGGATGCCATCGGTAACGATCTCGGCACAACCATTGCGCACCGAGGCGAAAAGGTCGGCGTCGGGAATGGCGCAGAGGCGCTGGTCCCAGGGGTTGTAGGTGGGGGTGAGATGCCTGTCGTAGTCGTAGCCCTCGGGAAGACTGCCGACGGCCGCCCTGCGCAGGATCGCCTTCATAGTGCCGGGGCGCCGCCGACTCAACTGATAGGTGAACATCGACCACGCGATGTTCTTGATGCGCACAAGCCGGTACGCCGCCGATGCGGGAAGCAGCCGACGAAGGCGGTCTGCCTTTCGGTCTCGGGATGCCACGGGGGCGATGTAGGTCGGCGAACGCTGCAGCATCGTCACGTGCGCAGCAGTCTTCGCCATTGAGGGCACCAGCGTGACGGCCGTCGCGCCACTGCCGATGACGACCACGCGTTTGCCCGCGTAGTCCAGGTCGGCGGGCCACTGCTGCGGATGCACGATCGGCCCGTCGAAGGTGTCCGCCCCCGGGAAGGTGGGCGTGAAGCCTTCGTCGTAACGGTAGTAGCCGGAGCAGACCGAGAGGAACGAGCACGTGAAAGTCACCGTCTCACCCTCGGCCGGGGCATCCATCGAAAACTCAGCGCCTGTCGTGCGCAGCGCCGTAATGGTCCACCTCGCAGTGTCACCAGACCATTCGACGTGCGGCTACGAAAGGCTGCCCGAGCCACCCATTCGGAGGGCCGCCTCGGCAATAAACTCGTCGCGTGTCGCGTCGAGAAGAGCGTAGGAGCATAGGTAGGCGGCATCCGCATCGCGAGCGGCCAACGCTCGACCGAGCGCGTCGTGACGGTCGGCCGAGGCAGGAGTGTAGTCAGTAATAGTGAACCGTCGTTCATCTTCCCGGGTTCGCAACAGGGCTTCCACGGTGCCGGCAAAATGAGCCATCACGCTGTTGCCTGCGCTGCGCAGGATGACGGTGTGAAACATCACGTCTGCGTCGAGGAATGCCCGGCCATCCCCGGCCGCGCTCGCGCGCACGAGCTCGAGTCCGGCTGAGGTAACGCGGACGATATCTTCGTCGGGCATCGCCGTCGCCGCGAGCTTCGCCGCGACCGGCTCAATGCCGAGCCGTAGTTCGATGAGTTCGCGCATTTGTACGAAGTAGTCCGGCCCGCTTCCGCGCCAGGCAATGATCTGAGGGTTCAAAAGATCCCAGCGTTCCCGGGGCAGCACCTGGGTACCCACGCGCTGACGGGCTTCGATCATACCGAGAGATTGCAATACCCGCAGGGCTTCGCGCAGCACCGACCGAGAGACTTCGAATCCCTCCGCCAATTCATCCAGGTCGAGGATCTCACCACTTCTGAAGTCGCCCTCGACAATCCCCTGTCCGAGCGAGCTCATGACGCGTCCGTGCAAGCCGAGCTCGCCGCCCGCGGATGCCCGGGTGGTGCGCGCCATTCCACTCTCCACTCTCAAACATGGCGATCACACTTGACGTCGGTGAATCGGCATGTCATGATCTCAATCAATAATCTGATTTATCAGATAAAAGCTATTTATCGCAGCACTCCCTGTCACTCTAGTCACGTTCTCCGAGGCGACCAGGCTGACGCGGCGTATCGACACCGAGGTCGCATCGAGGCGTCCTCCGAGAGGACAATGCCATGACCCTTCTGCCCATTGTGTACGCGGCCGATCCCGTTCCCCCGATCGAGCCAGCAAGTGGCCAGGTACAACTCATCAGCGCCGCCGTGATTGGCGTCGCTGTGATCATCCTGCTCATCACCCTGCTCAGGGTGCACCCGTTCCTTGCCCTCGCCGTCGGGGCGATCGGAGTGGGTATCGGAGCGGGGCTCGCACCGGCGATAGCGATCACAAGCTTCGGCACCGGCTTCGGAAACACGATGGCGGGCGTCGGAATCCTGGTGGGATTCGGAGCGATGTTCGGCAAACTACTCGCCGATTCGGGCGGCGCCGACCGCATCGTTGACACTCTCGTTGCCCGATCGAAGCCGAGCGCGCTGCCCTGGACGATGGCCCTCATCGGCAGCCTCATCGGGCTCCCCATGTTCTTCGAAGTGGGGCTCGTGCTGCTGATCCCGGTGATCATCCTGGTAGCGCGGCGCAGCGGGCAATCCCTCATCCGCATTGCCATCCCTGCTCTCGCCGGCCTGTCGGTCATGCACGGACTCGTGCCCCCGCACCCCGGTCCTCTCGTCGCGGTCACCACCCTCGGCGCAAATCTTGGCCTCACCCTGGCGATCGGAGTCGCGCTCGCGATCCCGGTGATCATCCTCTCCGGGCCAGTGTTCTCCAGGGTCGCAGCGCGGTGGGTAACCGTGCCGGTCCCCGCGATGTTCGTGACGGCCGAGGACGAGGGGCAGGATGTCGCAGGCCGACGCCGCCCGTCATTCCTCAACGCTGTACTGGGCATCCTGCTGCCGGTGGCATTGATGCTCGCCCGGTCGATCGTGGATGCCGTGGATCCAACATCCACCGCACCCGTCAAGGCGACACTCGACTTCTTCGGCACCCCCGTGGTGGCGCTGGGACTCGCGCTCGTCTACGCCATGATCTTCTTCGCGCGCGGTGGCGGGATGGGGCGCGCGGCAGTTTCGGCATCGCTCACGGCTTCATTGCCGCCGATCGCGGGCATCCTTCTGATCGTCGGCGCCGGCGGAGGCTTCAAGCAGGTGCTCATCGACACCGGGATCGGCACGGTTATCGCGAACGCCGTCAGCGGTAGCAACCTTTCGGTGGTGCTCGTGGCATGGTTCGTCGCCGCGCTCATCCGGGTTGCTACCGGCTCAGCAACAGTGGCCACGGTCACAGCGGCCGGAATCCTGGCCCCCGTCGCGGCGACCCTGGCGACGCCCGAAATTTCGCTCATGGTGCTCGCGATCGGATCCGGCTCGCTGTTCCTCTCGCACGTCAACGACGCTGGCTTCTGGCTCGTCAAGGAGTACCTTGGCACCACTGTCGGTCAGAACCTGAAGACCTGGACCGTGATGGAATGTCTCATCTCGGTGTCGGGGCTCGTGGGCGTCCTGATCCTCGATGTGTTTATCTAGGGATGAGTGTGACGATCGAAGGCGGCGCGTCGACGGGGAGGCTGAGGCATCCGGTGCTCGTGATCATGGGAGTAGCTGGGTCGGGCAAGTCGACCGTGGCCGGCCTGCTCGCAGGGCGTCTTGGTTGGGACTTTCAGGAGGGGGATGACCTGCATCCCCGGGCCAACGTGGACAAGATGGCGACCGGGCATCCGCTGACCGACGACGACAGGTTGCCCTGGCTCGCTCGGGTATCTGAGTGGATCATCACGCGCACGTCGAAGGGGCGGCCGGGCATCATCACGTGCTCGGCCCTCAAGCGCAGCTACCGTGACATTCTGCGAGGTGAAGACGTGGTCTTCGTCTACCTCGCCGGCTCGTCTGACCTCATCGCCCGTCGGCTCACTGCGCGACTGGACCACTACATGCCCGCATCCCTGCTCGAATCGCAGCTCGCCACTCTCGAGCCGCCGACGGCCGACGAGCATGCCATCACGATCGACATCGGCGTCACAACGGCAGAGCAGGCGGCGGATGCACTCCAGGCACTGGTGTCGGTGTGAGGTGACGGTGCCCTGAAGGGCAAGCAGAACAATTCAGGCTGGCGTCAGGCACATCGCCATAGCGTCGAAGTGTCGGGAGCACAGGGCACCCGGAATTGGAGTTCGGATATGAACAAAACAATACGAGCGTCGGTGGTGGCAGTCGGCCTGGCTGGCTCGCTGGCGCTGGTGGGCGCAGCGGCAACCAGCGTCTCGGCGGCGTCACCACCCGACGAGATCGACACTCCCATCAGCGGCCCCGCGCTTGCGAGTGCAAGCTCCGCCGCGCTTGCCCATCTCGGTGCCGGTACCGTCACCGACACCGAGGTGAACGATGAGGAGAGCTACTACGAAGTGGAGGTCACCCTCGAGAACGGGCACGAGATCGATGTGCAACTCGATGAGGCTTTCGCTGTGGTCAGCACGGATGGCAACGTCGAGTAGTCACGCAGGAGGCGTCGTCGCATCCGGTTATCGTGTAGTCAACCGAAGGAGGCAGAAGTGAAGGTGCTCCTGGTCGACGACGACGAGCGGATTGTGGCGAGCGTCTCCCGAGGCCTCGCCGCGGAGGGATTCACGGTCGAGGTGGAGACCGATGGGGTCGGAGGGCTATGGCGAGCGACGGAAGGGTCATTCGACGCGATCGTGCTCGACATCATGCTCCCCGGCCTCAACGGCTTCCTGGTCTGTCGAAAGCTTCGGGCGGCAGGAAACTGGACTCCCATCCTCATGCTCACCGCCAAAGACGGAGACCTTGACGAGGCGGAGGCTCTCGACACCGGGGCGGACGACTACCTCGTCAAGCCTTTCTCGTTCACCGTGCTCGTCGCACGCCTGCACGCCCTCATGCGCCGGAGCGGATCGCGCGACCCGGCACCAATCTCTCTCGGCAACCTGACGGTGGATCCCCGATCCCGTCGAACATGGATCGACGGGCGCGAGATTGCCACCACCAGTCGCGAGTTCGAGGTGCTCCACTATCTGATGCACCGAAGCGGCCAGGCCCTCTCGAAGCATCAGATCATCGAGGGAGTGTGGCACGACAATTTCGATGGCGACCCGAACATCGTGGAGGTGTATATCGCCCGGCTCCGCCGCAAGCTCGCGGATCACGGGGCCACGGCAAAGATCACGACACTTCGAGGGGCAGGTTACCGGCTTGAGAATGCGTGACCTGGTCGCCGGCATCCGGGCCCGAATCACCGTCATCGCCACCGTCGTGGTGATCGCGGTGCTCGGTGCCGCCGCGATCGCCCTGGCGACCACCCAGCGTTCTGTTCTCACCGATTCCGTTGACGAGGTATTGACCCGTCATGCCGCCGAGATCCTGCAATCCTGGCCGTATTCAGCGGTGGATGCCACGATCCCAGGCCAGGGCGACGACGAGTCGTTCGCGCTGCTGTCCGACCCCGGCGGAAAGCTCCTCGCGTCGACGGCGAGCCCCCCGGAACTGCGGACGCCGCCGCAGCCCGCCGCCGGCTCGGTGACCTACACGACGGTGTCAGATCCGTCCACAGGAATCCAGTTTCGTGTGCGGTCGGAGCGGGCTGGCGAACTGGTCGTCCAGGTCGGCACCCCTCTCGATGATGTGAACGACAGTGTGGATGCTCTTGCCCGGGGCCTGGCCGTTTCGGTGCCGGTGACGGCCGCTCTACTCGCCCTGACGGTCTGGTTTTTGGTCGGCCGCGTGCTTCACCCGGTTGAGGCGATTCGCGCGCAGGTCGCCGACATCCAGGGCGATACGCTCGACCGCCGCGTGCCCGAGCCACGCACGCGCGATGAGATCGGTAGGTTGGCCGCGACCATGAACGGCATGCTTGATCGTGTGCAGGATGCGTCGGTTCGACAGCGCCGTTTCGTCGACGATGCCTCCCACGAGTTACGCACCCCACTCGCGCGCATCCGCACGGAACTCGAGATCGACCTCGCGCATCCCGAAACCGCGGATGCCGCGCGCACGACGCAGCGCGTGCTGTCGGAGGTGCTCGGGCTGCAGCAGCTCGTCGATGACCTTCTGGCGATGGCTCGGAGCGATCGAGAATCCGAACCCCCCAGCGCAACTCCGGTAGACCTCGACGACATCGTCTTCACCGTGGTTGACTCTCTGCGAGCCTCCCACCCTGACGTCACTATTCGCACCGCCGGCGTCTCGGCCGCGCGAACGTACGGCAGCCGCGCTCAACTGGCTCGGGTGGTGACGAACGTTCTCGACAATGCGCGCATTCATGGTCGGGCGCCGATCGACGTCACCCTGCACGAACACGAGGAACGCGTGGTGTTGACGGTGACGGACTCCGGCCCGGGAATTCGCCCCGCCGACGCCGAGCGGGTCTTCAACAGATTTGTTCGACTGGATGATGCGCGCACCCCTTCCGCGTCGAACACCGGCCTCGGCCTGTCGATCGTGCGCACCATCCTCACGGCGCACAGAGGTACCATCGCAATCGATACCACGCACGCGCCCGGGGCAAGCTTCGTGGTGACGCTGCCGCTCTGCCGTGACTGAGTGTCAGGTCACTCGCGGCAACATCGTCGGCAGCTCGGCTGCGACTGCGGCAATGGCATCCT
The DNA here is from genome assembly GCF_031364185.1 of Salinibacterium sp. Lineage (NCBI taxonomy): Bacteria > Bacillati > Actinomycetota > Actinomycetes > Micrococcales > Microbacteriaceae > Salinibacterium > Salinibacterium sp. The sequence continues at coordinate 27,532 of NZ_JANLVV010000052.1, forward strand.
GGATCCGTTGAAGTCCGGCATCGGCGGCGGACGCCCGCCGTGCGACGAGATAGATCGATCGTCGGATTGGCGATGTCACATCAAGCATCACCACCCCCTCGGGCAGGTTAGTTGCGCCGAGTGTGGGGATCAGCGCGACGCCCATCCCGGCCGCGACCAGCGCGAGTTGGACCTGATAGTCAGTCGCCTCCGCCACGGTGTGTGGTTCGAATCCGGCGAGATCGGTCGCGCGGTGGACCATGTCGTAGCAGGTCCATTCGCGACTGGGTACGATCCAGTTTTCGTCCGCGAAATCACTCAGGTTCACCGGGGCGGTGTCGTCGCCGAACCATTCTGAGCGTTTTACCGCCAGCCGCACTGTCTCCGATGCGATCTCCGTGACAACGAGTCCGACGCCGGTGATGGGTGGCATGTTCGAGTAGCCATGGGCCAGCGCGAGCTCCACGTCACCACTCATCAGCGCCGGAATTGACTCGCTGGGTTCCAACTCGATGATTCGAAGCTGCACTCCCTCTCCCGAGCTGGCACGCAGCGACGCCCAGGCGCCAGGCAGGATCGTTCGCGCGGCGGTCGGGAACGCGGCGACTCGATACGTGCCGGACGCGCCCTCGCGCAGCGACCTCGCCTCCATCTCG